>NZ_JBUOIV010000037.1:0-52410 GCF_055467485.1 Desulfosarcina sp.
ACTTGCCGGTGGTCGGTCGCGTTCCCTTCGATCAGGCCTTCACCCGGGCCATGGTGCAGGGGAAGACGCTGCCGGAATTCGACGGCACCGGGCCGACGGGTGCTCACCTGAAGCAGGTATGGGAACGGATCTTGATGACACCGGCCATGAGGGCCGAACAATGATAACGGAAAGGAGAAAGTGACTGACATGGAAAAAGGAAGAATCGCCATCCCTTCGATGGAAGCGGGTGGTCTCGACGGCAAACGGGCGGGGCATTTTGGCCATTGTGACACCTTTACCCTGGTGGACGTGAAGGATGGCGTCATCGAAAAGATTTCCACCATCCCCAACCAGAATCACGTTCAGGGCGGCTGCATGGTGCCGGTGAACCTGCTGGCGGAAAATCAGGTCAATGCCCTGATCGTGGGCGGCATTGGTATGCGTCCGCTCATGGGATTCCGTCAGGTAGGCATCGATGTCTACCACGACGACCGGCGGCAGGATATCCGGCCGGTGGTGGAAGACCTGATATCGGGACGCCTGACCATGATTGCCGACGATCAGGTCTGTGGTGGCGGCGGACACTGAGTGTACGTCCATGGCAGAGGTCGCCGTTTTTCTTCACACCCGAAACGGTGAATGCTAAACCTACGGACGTAGACGATAAACCCTCAAAGAGGGAGGAAATTCGATGAAAATTGCCGTTACATCCACGGGAAAGGATTTGGATTCCCCCATGGATCCGCGTTTTGGCCGGGCGGCCTATATTCTCATTGTCGACGCCGACACGTTGACGGTCGAGGTCCTGGACAACACCGAAAACGTCAACGCCTTCAAGGGCGCCGGGATTCAAGCCGCCACCATGATCAGTGACAAAAAGGCCGACGTTCTGCTCACCGGTTACTGCGGCCCCAATGCATTCAAGGTTCTAAACGCCGCGCGGATCAAAGTCGGTGGTGATGTGAGCGGTTCGGTTCGTGAAGTGGTGGCGGCCTTTACGGATGGAAAAGTCAAGCTGACGTCCGAACCCAATGCCGAAGGGCATTGGTAGCCCCTGCCACCGCGCCCTACCGGAGGCACCGACCACTTTGGTCTGAAAGCGGCGGATGCCGCCGGCAAGAGTAGGAACTGATCGGCGTGCCCGGCGCCGGCTATGGCCGAGGCCAGGGGGTCGGCCAGGGCGGCACCCTCGACCAACCGGTATATCCGCCTGGTCAATATTCCATCAAACACGCCAATCGGGTTTGCCGGGCGTTCCGTCGACTCTTTTGTGATCCAAGTCAATTTTCCCTGCCATGCTTTTTCCCGCGTTGGAAGACAACTATTTGACGGTAGTGCTTCTTTGCACTATTTTAGTCGATACCGACCCAAAAAATGACCCATGACCAGCGTTTTATAAACCCCTCGTTCCCGGCGGTGGTTTTGTCCGTGGATGGCATGCCCGCTGCCTGTGCGGCCGGATTCGGGGCGATCGATGCGATACCGGAAAAACGGCCGGTCGTCCGTGAGGCGATCCGGGCCACACGAAAGGCGTCACCATGAGTGTCCTGAGAAAGCCCCGACGAACGACCCAGAGCCAGCCGGTGATCGAGGGAGCCGGCGTTCATCTCAAGCGGGCCTTCGGCCACAGCGAAGCTCCCGGATTCGATCCGTTTCTGTTGCTTGACGATTTCCGTTCTTCTCGTCCCGAACATTATCTCAAGGGTTTTCCCTGGCACCCCCACCGGGGCATGGAGACCATTACTTACATGTTTGACGGCTCCGTGGCGCATGGTGACAGCATGGGCAACACGGGAACCATCGGACCGGGAGACGTGCAGTGGATGACTGCCGGCAGCGGCATCGTCCATCAGGAAATGCCCCGGGGCGACGCCATGGGCAAAATGGGAGGATTTCAACTGTGGGCCAATCTTCCTGCTACGCACAAAATGATGGCCCCGCGCTATCAGGAAATTCCGGCCCGTCAGATTCCCGAGGTAATTTTGGACGGCGGAATTCGCGTCAGGGTGGTCTGCGGCCGGGTGGGTGATGTGAAAGGGCCGGTCACCGACATCGTCATCGACCCCCAATATCTGGACGTGTCCATGCCGCCGAACACCCGTTTCAGCCATGCCGTCACTCCGGGATACACGCTTTTTGCGTATGTCGTGGCGGGTCGAGGCGGTTTTGCCGAGACGGTTGACACCCCGGCTCTGGAGAACGGCACCCTGGTGGCCTTTGCAGACGGCGATCGTGTCGCGGCAGCCACCGGCGACGATGCTTTCCGGTTCCTGATGGTCTCCGGCAGGCCCATCGGGGAACCGGTGGCCTGGCAGGGGCCCATTGTCATGAACACCCGGGTGGAACTGGAGCTGGCGTTTCAGGAATACCGGGATGGCTCGTTCATCAGGCACAGCGCCGGGAGCCCCCAATGATCGACGCGTCCGAACGAAGCAACGATGTCCGGGTGGAAAGCTGGTGCGAGCTGTGCGAACGACTCTACGACAACTCCTGGCAGGACGCGCTCTTGCGCTTCCGATCCAACTATGCCTTCAGGGGGCTTTCGGACACGGCCTACGACCTGAAGACCAGTTTCATGCGGCGATGCGGCGCCCACTCGCATTTAGAGTACCACCTGCTGCGTAATTTCAGCAAGTATGCCGAGATGCCCTGGACCGGTGAAAACGCCTCGAACTGGCGCTGGATGACTGTGGCCCAGCACCACGGGCTGCCCACCCGTCTGCTGGACTGGACCTATTCCCCGTTTGTGGCAGCCCATTTCGCCACGGCGGACACGGATCATTTCGACTGCGACGGCGCCATCTGGTTTGCCGACTACGTCAAGATCAACAAGATGCTGCCCCATCCGCTTTCTGACGAACTGGTCAACGTCGGGGCCAATGCCTTCACCCTGGAGATGCTTGAACATGCCTTGGGCGACATCAAGGGTTTCGACGCCCTGGGCGATGATTTGGTGCTGTTTTTCGAGCCGCCGTCCATCGATGCCCGCATCGTCAACCAGTTCGCCTTTTTTTCGGTCATGTCCAGTCCCACCGCGCAGCTGGATCTGTGGCTGGAGCAGCATCCGGATATTTGCGGCCGGATCATCATCCCCAGGGAACTCAAGTGGGAGATCCGCGACAAGCTTGACCAGGCCAACATTACCGAACGCACCCTGTTTCCCGGACTGGACGGCCTGGCTCTGTGGCTTAAGCGCCAGTACACCCCCCGGACCTGAAAGTGTTCACACTTATAGCCAAAGGAGATACGCAGGATGACATCTGAAACCTTCAACGCGTTGGTCGTCGAGGCCGGCGAAGACAAAACCTATGTGCGGCAAATCCAAAAGAGAACGGTCGGTGACCTGCCCGACGGGGATGTGCTCATTCGGGTGAACTACTCCTCTTTGAATTACAAGGACGCCCTGTCGGCCATCGGCAACAAAGGCGTCACCCGCAGCTACCCCCACACGCCGGGCATCGACGCCGCGGGCACGGTTGCCGACAGCCGGGTAGATGCGTTCAAAAAGGGGGACAAGGTGCTGGTGACCGGCTACGACCTGGGCATGAACACCTCGGGCGGATTCGGCCAGTACGTGCGGGTGCCGGCCGGCTGGGTGGTGCCGCTGCCCGAGGGCCTCACCCTGAAAGAGAGCATGATCTTCGGCACGGCCGGTTTTACCGCCGGCATGGGCATTCTTTTTCTCACCGAACGGGTCAAGCCCGAAGACGGCCCGGTGCTGGTCACCGGCGCCACCGGCGGGGTGGGCAGCATTGCCGTGGCCGTGCTGGCCAAGCTGGGATTTACGGTGGCGGCCGTCACCGGCAAGACGGCCGAAGCGGCATTTCTCAGCGGCATCGGCGCGTCGCAGATCGTATCCCGGGAGGAGGCCGCCGACACCAGCGGCCGGCCGCTGCTCAAGGCCCAGTGGGCCGGTGTGGTGGACACCGTGGGCGGGGAGATCCTGGCCACGGCCATCAAATCCACGCAGCCCTGGGGCACCGTCACCTGCTGCGGCAACGTGGCCTCGCCGAACCTTTCGTTGACCGTCTTTCCCTTCATCCTGCGCGGCGTCCGGCTGATCGGCATCGACTCCCAGAACTGCCCCATGGATGTCCGGCTGAACGTGTGGAAACACCTGGCCAGCGCCTGGAAGGTCGAGGGCCTGTCGGACCTGTGCAAGGAGATCGGCCTGAACGGACTGAATGAAAACATCGACCTGATCCTGAAAGGTCTGCAGAAGGGACGCGTGGTGGTCGATCTGGGTGAATGACCTACCCGTTCAGCTCCCCCCATGCCTATATGGGACATTTTTCAAGGCGGAGGCTTTCAATATCCGTTTGACAATCCGTTGATATCGTCATTAAATGAAGTGAATTACCTTTAAGTCCGGCAACCGGTCATCCTATCCATCGATCTCATTTAGCGCCGTTTCCTCTCAATTGCCGGTAAATCAAATTGCAGCTCATCCACAACGAACGATTGCACGCGTCTTCACCCCACAGGAAAAAGGAGGCTCCCATGAGTGTCAAAGTCCTTATCACCCGCACGGTTCCCGGAGACAAAGGCAGGCAAATGCTTCAGCTGTTCAGGGAGATGCGTTCGCTGGCCACGGCCCAGCCCGGCTACATCTCCGGCGAAACGATGAAAAGCAACGACCGTCCCGATGTGTTCCTGGTCATCAGCACCTGGGAATCTGCCTCGGATTGGGAAAAATGGCTGCTGAGCAAGGAGAGACAGGCAATCCAGGAGAAGATGGATGCCTTGCTAGGCGGCAAGACCCACTATGAGATGTTTCACTACGGCTTACGGGAGTGATGGCGGTCTCGACGATTAGGCATCCTTCTCATCCGTCGGTGATTTCTCCGTAGTGACCACATCGATTTCGCTGCGAAGTGTCCGGTGCACCGGGCAGCGGTCGGCAATTTCCATCAGCCGCTGTCGCTGTTTCGCCGTTAGGGACCCGGTCATATCGATCACCCGTTCGATACGATCGAGCTTGCCCGTCCGGGTCTCGCCGTCGCGGCAGTGTACCGCATTGACCTTGCGGTGCACCAGTGATACCGTGACCGTCTCCAGCGGCCATTCTTTCCGATCGGCAACCATCCGCAGGGTGATGGCCGTGCAGGCACCCAGCCCCGCCGCCAGCAGATCGTAGGGCGACGGTCCGGTATCGGTCCCCCCCATATCGGCCGGCTCATCGGCAACCAAACGGTGGCTGCCGGCCGTGATTTCGGTCCGGTAACCGTTCCTGCCGATGCGGGTGACCACCCGGTGCTCACCCGCCGGGGGCCGGTCCGCTGTCTTCTCCCTGGCATCGATATACCTGGCGGCCCATCCGGCAATCACACTGCCCGCATACTCGGCATCCGCCGGCCGGCCCAGCATGTGGTCGGCGGTGTCCAGCGAGATGAAGCTCTTCGGGTGCTTCGCCGCCTGGTAGATCCGGGCCGCATTGTCGATGCCGACCACCTCGTCCACAGGCGAGTGCAGGACCAGCAGGGCACGATTCAGCTTCGGCAGCACCTCCATCATGTCCGCCCGGTCCAGGTCTTCCAGAAACTGGCGCTTGATTCGAAACGGCCGGCCGGCCAGTGTCACCGACGCCTCCCCGCTTTTTTCTATTTCCTCGCGGGCATTGCCCAGCAGATGCTGGACATGCGCCGGGTCGAACGGCGAACCGATGGTCGCCACCGCCTTTACGCCGGGCAGATGACCGGCGGCCTTGAGGCAGGCGGTGCCGCCGAAGGAGTGACCGACAAGGATTTTCGGCGCTGCGTATTGCGCCTCCAGATATCCGGCGGCAGTGATCAGGTCGGCTACGTTGCTGGAGAAGGTCGTATCCGAAAAATCGCCTTCACTGTCTCCCAGGCCGGTAAAGTCGAACCGCAGCACGGCGATACCCCTGCGCGTCAAGGCATGGCTGACAGCCGCCACGGCCTTGGTGTGTTTGCTGCAGGTAAAGCAGTGGGCAAAAATCGCATAGGCGTCCGGGGCTGCCCCCAACGGCAGATCCAGCCGCCCGGAAAGGGTCTCGCCGTCGACATTTTGAAAAGTGAGCGTCTTGAATTTCATAGGTTATCCATTGCCTTGTATTCATGCAGATGAAGCGGGATCAACCTCTGCAAGCCAATTAACAGGAAACAAAACGTTGCCTGAACCAAATCTTAGGCAAATAACAAATTACACAAGGACAGAAGTCAACAGCTGATAGTGATTTTGATTTCCTATTTATAGAACGGACTTCAAAATTAAGCTACCATTGACGAACTCGTAAACACTTGTTTTCCAGACGGATTCGCAAGAAGTCCGAGATCAAGGCTTGCAAATCCCGAGAAATGAGGAGTACTTATGGTACTTTGCAGTGACGAGGGATGAAGCGTAACGCAGATATCGGACTTCTTACGAATCCGTCACTAGTCGCTCTGGATCCATCGGGTCACCTCATCCACCTGCGTCATTTCGAAAAAATCCATGCGGATACCGCTGAACAGGCTGAAAATGCCCACCCATGTATCCTTCCAGAACCGGTCGCACACGACGGCCACCTTGTCGATGGCGTGGTCGTAAATCCTCAGGAATCGCAGGTCATCGTAAAAATCCTCGGCACTATTGAATGAAGGATAGTGACGCATGACCAGCACCAGGCGAACACGGCCCAGTTCATTCACCGCTTGGTCCATATCCTTACAGATTGCCTTGTATCGGGCCGCGCGGATCTCCGACCGGACGTCGAGGGTCAGCACGTTTCCTGCACGGGTAAACGCTGAAAACTGCATGGCGAGTCTCCCTTGTTTCGTTATTACTGCATTATAATCACACTTAATGGCGTTGTAACATCCTCAGCCGTCTTCCGACCGGACGTCGGTGACAGGCAACCCGGTGCTTGCGAATCCTGAAAAAACGGTTACAATGGTTATTTTATAGTGAGTGACTGGCCAGAAACGAGTTAACCTTTATCACAAGGAACCCATTTGATGCCGGATAGCAGCAGCAAAAGCTCGTCCCAACCCGTGGTCCTGCATTTCACACGCACCAACGGCCCGGTGGACGATGCCATCGACGGGTTGATTGCGCAGGTGGGCGACGTCGCCCACCCGGACATCGTGCGCGAAATCATCCTGGCGGGGCTTAAGGCCGGTCAGGAGAACGGCGGTCGCGCCGACCTGAAGCTGATGAACTCATCCATGAAGGAGATGCGCTTTACCGCCAAAGTCTTCAGTCCCTACCGAAAGGTACGCAAAGTGACCGTGTTCGGCTCGGCCCGGACCCGGTCCGATACGCCCTTGTATCGCATGGCCACGGATCTGGGGAAAAAGCTGGCCGATGCCGGGTTCATGGTGATTACCGGCGGCGGTCCCGGGATCATGCAGGCGACCAACGAAGGGGCCGGTCCGGAACACTCCTTCGGCGTCAATATCCGCCTGCCCTTCGAACAGAAGCCCAATCCCGTGCTGGTGGGCAATCCCCGCCACATCACCTACAAATATTTTTTCAACCGCAAGGTGGCCTTTTTAAAGGAGGCCGACGCGGTGGTCCTGTTCCCTGGCGGCTTCGGCACCCTGGATGAGGCCATGGAGTCAATTACCCTGCTGCAGACCGGCAAACTCTATCCACTGCCCCTGTTTTGCATCGACGAACCGGACGGGACGTACTGGGATCATCTGTTCAGTTTCCTTGACAACGAACTCTCCGGCCACGGCTACATCTCACATGACGACTTCGGCCTGATCGAGCGGGTGACCCGTCCCGAGGATGCCGTGGCCCGGATCCGTCATTTTTACTCGCGGTATCACAGCCTGCGCTACGTGGACGACCAGTTGGTCATGCGCATGTCCACGCCGCTGGACCCAGAACATGTGGACGCGCTGGAAAAAGCGTTCGCTGACCTATTAATTCCCGGAGGCAAGATGCATCTGTCCGGCCCCCTTGACGATGAAATCAACGAACCGGAACTGGCTCATCTGTCCCGGTTGGTGGTGGATTTCAACAAGCGGGATTTCGGACGGCTGCGACAGCTGGTGGATGCCATCAACGATTTGTAAGCGGGGAAGAGAGCGCCGGGATGCATATTCCATCTCCGGCCGCAGCGATGGTCAATTCTTGCCGAGACCCCAACTGTTAAAAAATTGCAGCATGAGGAGCGATTCAGGCATGTTCGAGAACACCGTGTGGAAAAGAATGTGGATAACCCTGGCGGTTGGCATGATGCTGGCCGGTTGCGCGTCGGTAAAAGTGGATCGAATGGACGTCGACCAGACCGTGGATCTGAGCGGCCGCTGGAACGACACGGATTCCCGATTGGTGTCCGAAGAGATGATCAGCGACGTCCTTTCCCGGCCCTGGATCGACCGCTACCGGGCCGGCACGGGCAAGGACCCGGTGGTGATCGTGGGTTCGGTGCGCAACCGCAGTGACGAACACATCAACACCCAGACATTCGTCAAGGACCTGGAACGCGCCCTGATCAATGCCGGCGAAGTGGAATTTGTCGCCGGCAGCAGCCAGCGCACAGAGGTTCGCGAGGAAAGAAAGGACCAGGCGGCCAACGCCTCCGAAGCAACAGCCAAAGCGGAGGGCGAAGAGCTCGGTGCCGATTTCATGCTTCAGGGGTCCATCAACACCATCTCCGACCGGGTCGAAGGCAAGGAGGTCAAGTACTACCAGGTCAACCTGGAATTGATCGACATCCAGAGCCAACGCAAGGCGTGGATCGGCGAGAAAAAAATCAAGAAGCTGGTCAAGCGCAGCCGCTTCGGTTTTTGAGTCGGACACCATCTTTGCAGGCCCGTATGCCCTATCTGCTGCCCATCGTCATGATCTGCCTGATCGTCTCCGGCTGTGCTGGCGGCAATGTTTATTCCCGGCTGGACCACAATCTGGCAAGCGGTGACTGCCCGGCGGCGATTGCCCTCATCGACGAAAGCGATGGTGCATACGGCAGCAACCAGCGGCTGATCTACCTGCTGGATGCGGCCATGGTAAACATGCAGTGCGGGAACCTCGATGCAGCCCAAGCCCACTTTCGCAGAGCCGAGGACCTAGCCGAGCGACTATGGACCGAGAGCATCTCCCGCAATGCGCTTTCCCTGGTGACCAACGACAGCCTCCTGGCTTACGCCGGCGAGGATTTCGAGCGGGTGATGATTCACCTGATGTCCGCCATCGGCTTCCTGCAGGCCGGCCAACCTGACGAGGCCCTCGTGGAAGCCCGGCGGTTGGATACGCTGCTGGCGATTTTCAACGACAAATACGAAAAGAAGAACGTTTACAAGGAGGATGCGTTCGCCCGATACCTGAGCGGCATCCTTCACGAGGCGGACGGCGCCTGGGACGAGGCCTTCATCGACTACCGCCGGGCCGTTGCGGTCTACCGGGAGGACTACCGGGCATACGGCACGGCCCTGCCGGAAATGCTGATGGCGGACCTGGTGCGGGCGGCGTGGGCCGTTGACCGCATGGCGGACATCGAAGGCCTGGTTTCCGCCGATCAAAACCGCCAGTCGCGCCGCTTTGACGACGCACCGGACCAGGCCAAGCTGGTGTTCATCACATTCGCCGGGTATGCGCCCCAGAAAGTTCAGGACATGGTGGTGATCCCGACCCCCCATGGCCCCGTCGGCGTTGCCTTTCCGCGAATGGTGGTCACACTGCCCCGCTGCAGCCAGGGTCGCCTGAATCTTTATGGCCCCGACCAATTCTTCGAGTCGGACCTGGTGCTGGTGGAGGACATCAACCGCATCGCCGTCAAGAATCTCGAGGACCGCAAGGGACGAATCCTGGCCAAGGCGATCGCCAGGGCCGCAGCCAAACAGGTGGCCATACACAGCATCGCCCGATCTAGCGACAACCGCAACGATCAGCGGACCATCGAGGCGATCCTGAACCTGGTCAATATCCTGCTGGTGGAACGGGCGGATACCCGCAGCTGGCGAACCCTGCCCGGCCGGATTTACATGACCCGGATGGCTGTCCCCGCCGGCGAGTATACGGTCGAACTCGAGGCATGCGGCGCAACCTGGTCCGACTTCGATGCCCTGATCGTGGAGCCGGGAACCACCCGGTACCTGTTCCGGGACCTTCGCTACCCGGTTCCGCCACGGGTTGAACCGCGATAGCGAGCGCATTCCTCGCCGCTTGCGGCGGGGTCAGCGAGCGAACTGAAAATAGACTTCATTCCTTACGGTGAACCCTCCCTGCGGCTTGCCGCGGGGAGGGTTCAATCGACACAATAGCGGCGCTTTCTCGATCACAGCCGCCCATGGGAGAATACCGATGAAACGACTGCAACGGATGGTCCTTACCCTGGTCATGCTGGCGGCCGCCGGTTGTGCGGGATCGACACCTGACGAAATAAAACCGGAGGCGGAATCGTTTCCCGACGACCGGTTCCTGACCGCCGAGGCTGCCGGGGCCACCGAAGGGGAGGCCAAACGGGCGGCAATGGCCGAACTGGCCGCTATTTTCGAGTCCCGGGTCTATGCCCGGACCGTCCAGCAGGCCACCTCGTGGATGGGGGAGGGCCTGCCGGAGCAGTTTGACAGGCAGGTGGAACAGACGGTTCGCATCCATACCGACGTTCAGTTGAAAGGCGCCCGCATCGGCAGCGTCCGGCCGGATGACGCCGGCGGCGGATTCCGGGCACTTGCCGTATTGGACCGACGGCAGGCGGTGGGTCGGTGGCAGCGTGAGTTGGCGGAAACCCGGCTGACCATTGACGGCCAGATGGAAGCGCTTGCCGGCGTCAAGGGACGGCTTTCGCGGCTGGCGGCCCTGAACCGCATCACCGCACTGATGGTTCGCCAGGCGGTCATCGAAAACCGGCTTTCGGTTCTGGGACGTCCGGTGATGCCTGGCCTCGACGATCGCTCGGACATTATCGCCCAGCGCGAACGCATGGCCCGTGACGTTTCCTTGCATGTTCAGCTGGAAGGCAATCCGGCGCCGCCTTTCACCCGGCGTCTCAATGCCCTGCTGTCCGGCGATGGCTACACGCTTACGCCCTACCGGGATGAAGCGGCCGGCCTGATCACCGGAACGGTCCGTGTGGAGCCCCTGGACCTGGGCAATCCGGATGTACGGTTCATCAGGGCCATGGCCGACGTTCAACTGCTGGATATGGACACCGACGGGCAGATTGCCAGCTTCGACGAAAGCGTCAGAAAAGGCCATGTGAACGAAGGTGAAGCGGCCCGCCGGGCCGTGGAAGGCGTGGCGGAGCAGGTTGAACACAAGCTTGTGCGTGCCCTCAGCACCCTGGGTGTGGCGGCCGAATAACCGCCGGCTCAAGAGCGTCGACAACCGAAATCAAACCTATTTTGCAGGAGGCATCATGAAACGAACACTGATCGTCCTGACTATGCTGTGCCTGGCCCTGGTGCTGGTCCTGGCAGGCTGCGGCAAGAAGGTGAAGAAGATCGACAACGAACGCTTCGAAAAAGAGTACGAGTATGCGCCGGATTGGGTATTGGCTCAGACCAGCGGCAACGGATTTCATGCCGTGGGATCGGCCCGCATCGGCAAGGGCGGCATCCAGTTCGCCCGCACCGAGGCACTGGCCAACGCCCGCAGTGAACTGGCCCGGCAGGTGTCGGTCAAGGTCCGGGGGCTGGTGAATACCTTTGCCCAGCAGACGGGTCTCGGCGACGACCAGACCATGGATGCCTTTTCCAAGCAAGTCTCCAAACTGGTCACCGACGAGACGCTGGCCGGTTCCCGGGAAAAGGACACGTGGATTTCCCCCAGCGAAGATATCTATGTGCTGGCTGTTCTGGAAACCGTGGAGGTAAAGGAGAGCATCCGACGGCAGGTGATCTCCGGCTATCAGCAGGACAGCGCCAAATGGCAGGAGTTCAAAGCCAAAAACGGCAATGAGGAACTCGACGCAGAGATCGAAAAGGCCTTCGGTGGGGGAAAGTGACCGGCCGGATGCCAAATAGCCGTTGGTTTTTTTTGATTAATCGGATAAATCAGCAATTATGACTGCAACCGCCAAACCCATCCTGGTTACCGGCGGCACCGGCTATGTGGGCGGACGGCTCATTCCGCGCCTGCTGGCCGGCGACCACCGGGTGCGCG
Organism: Desulfosarcina sp.; assembly: GCF_055467485.1. Classification (NCBI taxonomy): domain Bacteria; kingdom Pseudomonadati; phylum Thermodesulfobacteriota; class Desulfobacteria; order Desulfobacterales; family Desulfosarcinaceae; genus Desulfosarcina; species Desulfosarcina sp. Next base: position 12,040 of record NZ_JBUOIV010000037.1, read on the forward strand.
CCATGGCCCGCTCCCCCGAGCGGCTGCGATGCCGGCCCTGGGGCGGCCATGAAAATTTGGAAATTGCCGCCGGTGACGCCCTGGACCGGAATGCGTTCATCCGGGCCGCCAAGGGCTGCGGGACGGCCTATTACCTGATCCATTCCATGAATGCCCACAAGGGGCGTTTTGCCGACGCGGATCGAACGGCGGCAGAAAACATGGTTGCGGCTGCCCAACAACACCAGTTGTCCCGCATCATCTACCTGGGCGGCCTGGGCGAGCCGGATCACGAGGCCCTGAGTCACCACCTCCAATCGCGGCACGAAGTGGAACGAATCCTTCAATTGGGCCCCGCAACGGTCACCAACCTGCGGGCGGCCATGATCCTGGGCTCGGGCAGTGCTTCCTTCGAAATGCTGCGCTATTTGACGGATCGCCTGCCGGTGATGATCACCCCCCGCTGGGTCCAGACGCCCTGCCAGCCCATCGCCATCGGCAACGTGCTGGATTACCTGGAGGGCTGCCTGGCGGTTCCCGAAACGGCCGGCCAGACCTTCGATATCGGCGGACCGGATGTGCTTAGCTACCGGGACATCATTCAGATGTATGCCCGGGAGGCCGGCTTAGGGCGGCGCCTGATCATTCCCGTTCCCGTGCTGACCCCCTGGCTCAGCGCCAAGTGGGTTCATCTGGTGACCCCGGTGCCGGCTGCCATCGCCCAACCCCTGGCCGAGGGATTGAGCATTCCGGTCGTCTGCCGGGACCATCGCATCCGGGACCTGGTGCCGGTCCATCTCATGGATACCCGGCAGACCATCCGCAAGGCGCTGGACCGGATCCGCCAGGAACAGGTCGACACCTGCTGGTTTGACGGCGGCGGCAGTCTGCCACCCGAGTGGACCACCTGCGGGGATGCCAATTATGCCGGCGGAACGGTGCTGGGCGGCGCCCACCGAATCGTCCTGGCGGGTGACCCGGAAACGGTCTGGCCGACGGTTCAGGCCGTCGGCGGAAAGAATGGCTGGTATTTCGCCGACAGCCTGTGGCGGCTGCGGGGCTTAATGGACCGCCTGGCCGGAGGTCCCGGCCTGCGGCGGGGACGCCGCCACCCCACGGACCTGCGCGTGGGCGACGGACTGGATTTCTGGCGGGTCGTCGCCGTGGACGCACCCCATCGCCTGTTGCTGCTGGCCGAAATGAAGACGCCGGGGGACGCCCTGCTGGAGTTCGTGATTACCTCTCAAGGCCAGGGCCGGGTGGAATTGAAGATGGTGTCGCGCTTCCTGCCCCGCGGTCTGGCCGGCATTCTCTATTGGTACGCCCTGCTGCCTACGCACCGCTGGCTGTTCGAAGGCATGCTGCGCGCCGTTGCCGAAAAAACCGCCCTGCCTGTCATCGATGGCCCTGAAAAAGCCCCTTTGGCCTCCCCCCTGGAATGCCGCCTGTAGCACCCATCTTTCAAAATAGTCGGGTTGTCCATGATGACGTCATGAAACCGCTATGCCCACCCACAACCTGGCGGTATGCGCCTCATTGTCGAGATGGGTGCGAATCAGGCTGACGTTGGCGGCGTGGGGAAAATGCTGAGCAGTTTGCACTGGGTCAGGCGACGGTGAATGCGGAATCCCATTTTGGTATGCATGCGGATGGATGCATGCCAATTGCTGTACATGCCTGCAACCATATGGCTGCCACCCTGATCGCGAACAGCCGCCATCAGCGAACCCAATAAGAACGAACCAACGCCCCGTCCGGCAAATTGGGGATGAACGAAAATGTAGACCAGGTAGGACCATCCGGGAGGCAGTTTGAGGGTATACCAGAGCGCGAGTCTGAAATCGGTGAAGGTTGCCCAGGCAAATGCACAGATGCGCTCGTCCTGCTCTAAAACCAGGCAGCGATCTCCCCTGCGCAGCGAGGCCTCCATGAAATCGGTCTCTTTCACAAACCCCTGCAGGGCGTTGATCGCCATCAGGTCATCCGTGCCGGCCCATCGCATGTGCAGTTCCGCCGGCAGGCTGCCGGTCTGGATCGGTTCGTGCAGATCCCTGACCAGTTCTAGCCACTCCTCGCAGGTTTGCATCTTCTTGGCGAGCTGTCTGATGGATTCCCTGAACGGCATGGGAGCGGCGTCCTCCTTTTCGGTCAACTCATGAAATAGGCTCTCCATCTGGAGAGGTTTCCCCTGAAGCGATCCATTCTCGAAGGGACGGCCGTGGGGTCGCCGGTCGATGGCCAGGCCAGGCTTTTCCAGTATTTTCGATGTACCTGTTTAACCCGCCAAAGGACGTAAGCGGTTTTTTTGGGATTCACGGATGCAATGGCATTTTGAATATCGGTCCTCTGCCGGCCGGCCATCTCTCTTAACACCTCGCGCACCGAATCCCTGAGCGCTTCCAGGTTATATCCACCTTCCAGCGTCATCACCAGTTTTCCTTGGCAGCACGCGTCGGCGATGTCCATAAGGATGCGGGTCATGCCGGCAAAACCTGACGGGGTCACTTTCATCCCCCCGAGGGGGTCGTTAAAATGGATGTCGAAACCGGCGCTGACCAGGATGATATCCGGTTTGAACTCCAGGGCGATGGGCTTTAACAACCGTTCGAAAATCATCAGATACTCGCCGTCGCCGAAGCCGGGCAAAAGCGGGACATTCACGGTAAAACCTTTTCCCTTGCCTTTGCCGATCTCGCGCAGACTTCCGCTGTGGGGATAGGTAAAGGCCTGGTGGGTGGAGAAAAAGAGCACCGTCGGATCGCCTTCGAAGCAGTGCTGGGTGCCGTTGCCGTGATGCAGGTCCCAATCCACGACCAGGACGCGTGCCAATCCCAGTTTACTTTGGGCGAAGTGGGCGGCGACGGCCACATTGTTGTACAGGCAGAAGCCCCTGGCTGCGGTCCGTTCGGCATGGTGCCCCGGAGGACGGACCAGGGCGAAGGCGTTGTCCACCCGCCCGTCATGGACGGCTTCGATCGCCCGGCACAGCCCCCCGGCTGCCAGTTGGGCCACTTCGTTGGATAAGGAGGAGGTGCGGGTGTCCTCGTCCAGGTAGACGGATCCGCGCCCCGACGTGGCTTCCAGGCGACGGATGTAATCCGCCGAATGGACGCGCTGAAGCTCGTCCTTTTCAGCCATTCTCGGCAAGATGTCCATAAAACAGCCGCTCAGATCAGGCTCCAGAAGCAGGGCATTGAGCACATCCAGCCGTTCAGGGCATTCCGGTTCACCCGGCCCCATGCAGTGTCCGGCATAGCGCGGATCTTTGAGGATGCCGGTACGTTTTTTGACCACCGGTCCGCTATTCCTTTTTTCGCTTTCGGCAGCCGCGTCAAATTCAATCATGGTGCAATCGTCCCAATGTGGATAGATTCGAAATGCGCGTATATGACCGGCCAGCTCTTAACAAATGGAACACGGATCTCGTCACATCCTGTTGACAGTACGGGACTAAAATAGGGTTGGCATGGCAAGCCTGTCAATGGCGGATGCGCCGGACAAGGAAAACGGCGCTGGCCGCGCCGATGCCGATTGATCGAAATCGACACTGGCGTTATTGTGGCGTTGTTTTGATTTAACTGTGCGCGCTGAGACCGAAAGCACCGCGATTACCATTTTGGGGGATATCCGCAGCCACTTGTGGTATGTTCATCGAAAAGGAGAAAACATGCAATCGGAAAAAAAACTGAAGGCTCAAAAGAAAATTGATCAGGCGTCGGCCAAACTCAAACAAATCGAAGCCGTGAAGGTTAAGGTCGCCACGGAGAGGGTCAAGGCCACGGAAAGGCTGCAGGATTTCAAAGCAAAACTGCCACGTTTGCTGGCCCGAAGAGCCTTGGCGCAGGCCACCGATGGTGAAATATCGGCCATCAAGCGGGAGATTATGGACCTGGAAGCCCTTTTGGATGACCTCCCCCTAACGCTTCAGGGGCTTGATGAGTTGGAGCGACCCATTCGCAACGGCATGCGGGCGCCTCGCCGGCTGTTGTCGACGGCCGGCGGACAGCAGCATCGTCGTGATGAACTCGAGGTCACTGGATAGTGGTGTTCGTGCTAAAAGGGACACGATTGTCCTTCATACGTGGTTGAGTCTTCAACACGATCATCCTGTAAGCTTGCCAACCGCTCGAATCCCTGCCAAAGAGAAGTCAGCGATATGCCGGGCCAGCCGATCGATCAACTTGGGGTCAATCGTCCGGCCCAGCATGTATTCGACATCGCTGTGCTTGATGGTCACGAACATTCGGCACTGATTGACAATGCTCAACTCGCAGAGCCGAATGGTTAGATCCTCTGCTCCCGGCCCGATGATGTTGCGTAGAATATCGTGAAGCTTGCGCCTGCGGGGCTCGATGGTTTCATGCCACGCACCCTGAATCAATCCGGTGGGATTGACCATTTCCATCAAGTAGAGACGACTGAACCGACCCACATTGCCCGTTGCAGTAAAATTCTTGATAAGTTCATGGATATATTGGCGTAAACGGTCTTGGGAAGAACCGGCAGCGGATTCGAAAAAGAGCGCTACTTCAGCGTTTTCCAGGGCGTGCTGCCAGACCTCCCTGTACAAGCTTTTTTTATTTCCGAAATAATAATTCACCGCTGCCACGTTGGCGCCCGCCCGTTTACAAATATCCGCCACCTTGGCAGCGCGATATCCCTTTTCCGCGAACACCTCACCGGCCGCGTTCAACAGCCTCAATCGCGTTTCCTTGCCGTCTTCTCTTTTAGCCATCCCGTTTTCCCCGGTTCCATGCAAAAAGGCTGTCAGTTAAATTGATCTGGCCTTATGGCAAGGGTTATGTAAACGATTGAATTAATCCTTCGCTTGTGGTATTTTCTCGAACTTAAAAAATGATTTAAAATATACATTTTAACTTGTCAAATTCTAATTGTACAGCGCTAAGGAGATCATTCATGCATACGCACCAGAAAGAAGGATCGAATAGAGTGCGCCCGCTACCTATGAATAAAGATGCCAATCCAACAGACGCTGAGCGACGAGCGTCCACTGCACGCCTGTATACAAAACCGATGCTGACCGGTGCTCACAGCCATATATTATTTATATTGCTTACGATTATTTTACTTTCATCTATGATTTCATTCGTTGCCCTTGCCGCTTCACCAGGTTCTGGAAGTGGGCTGCTCCCGATGGTGACCGTAGTGCCGGTTGCCATTCAGGATATCAATCCGCCGACTGAATACATCGGTCACGTCGAGGCGATTCAGGCGGTGGACTTGAGGGCCCGGGTCGTTGGATTCCTGGAGCAGATAAATTTCAAGGAAGGCGACAAGGTGCCTTCCGGAAAATTGCTTTTCGCGATTGAACAGGCGCCTTATCTGGCCCAGGTGGCTGTCGACAAAGCCCAGCTGGCCCAAGCCGAGGCGGAACTGACCCGAGCCGACCAGCATTTGAAGCGTCTTCGGTCGGCGCTTTCGGCGAGCGTTCCGGCCATGGACCTTGACGATGCCGTCGCCGCTCAACTGCGTGCCGAGGCTCAGATAGCAATGGCTCAGGCAAGCTTGAACCGCTCGCTGCTCGACCTGGGCTATACCACCATTAAAGCACCCATCAGCGGACGCATCGGACGGACCGCCTATACCCGCGGCAACTTGGTCGGACCGACATCCAATCCATTGGCGCGGATCGTTCAGGTGGATCCTATCCGCGTGGTTTACTCGATCAGTGACAACAATCTTGCCGCCATCCAAATGGCCATGAACGATGCGGATGAAGGCCGGCAGAGCCCCGCCCTGGTTCCCCGGATCCGTCTGGCCAACGGCACCATTCTCGATACGACAGGCCGAATCGATTTTGTAGACAACGAGATGGATCCCGCCACCGGCACCATTGCGATACGGGCTGAATTCGACAATCCGAAGGGGCATTTGATTCCCGGCCAGTATGTCAGCGTACTGGTCACCTTGACCGAACCCAAGCTGCTTCCGGTAGTACCCCAGGCGGCCGTCTTGGTAAACCAGCAAGGACGCTACGTGCTGGTTGTCGACAGTGAGAACATCGCCCGTGTCCGCCCGATTGTCATCGGTCAAGCTGTCGGATCGATGTGGGCGGTGGAATCCGGTTTGAAAGCCGATGAACGGGTGGTTGTTGAGGGGATTCAGAAGGTAAAACCGGATGCGCCGGTGCAAATCAGTCCCGGCGGGGCACAGGAGAGCTAAGCGATGATTTCGAGTATTTTTATCAACCGGCCCCGCCTGGCGGCAGTCGTGTCGATTTTTATTACGCTGGCCGGACTGATTGCCTTGCTGAACATCCCTGTCGCCCAGTATCCCCAGATCACGCCACCGGAGATCAGGGTTACGGCCACCTATCCCGGCGCCAGCGCCGAAGTCCTGGCCGATACCGTGGGTGCACCCATCGAAAAGGAAGTCAACGGCGTTGAAAACATGCTCTATATGTCATCCTCTTGTTCCAATGCCGGTACTTATACCCTGAGCGTTACCTTCGCAGTGGGCACCGACCCCGATATCGACCAGGTCAACCTGCAAAACCGGGTGCAGCTGGCGACTGCAAAACTTCCACAAGCAGTGGTGGAGCAGGGCGTCAATGTCCGCAGGCGGTCTGCCGATATGATGGCGGCAATCAGTTTCTATTCGCCGGGCAAGAGCCAGGATATGCTCTTTCTGAGCAATTATGTCAGCAATAACGTTAAGGACAGCCTGGTGCGGCTGGAAGGCGTCAGCGATGTCTTTGTCTTCGGAGAGAAGGAGTACAGCCTGCGTATCTGGATGGACCCCGCGCGCCTGACGGCCTTGGGATTGACTGCAGAGGACGTGATGGATGCCGTTCGCAGCCAGAACACTCAGGCCTCGGTGGGTGCTGTCGGGAAAGAACCGGTGGACCTCGGTCAGCAGGTTCAATTTACCCTTCGCGCCAAGGGTCGGCTGACTGACGTTGAAGAGTTCGAAGATATCGTCATCCGCGGCAACAGGCAGGGAGGTATTGTGCGGGTGAAGGACATCGCCCGGGTTGAACTGGCCTCGAAAGACTACGGCAGCCAGTCGGCTTTAAACGGTGCCCCTGCAGTGACCATAGCCGTCTACCAGTCCACCGAAGCCAATGCCCTGGATACAATGGCGGCGGTGAAAGCCGAACTCAATCGGCTTGAAGAACGGATGCCCCAAGATATGGAATACCGGGTGATCCTCGATACCACCAAATACGTCTCGGCGGCCATCGATGAGATCGTCATGACCCTGGGGCTTGTGTCTGTTCTGGTCATTGGTGTCGTCTTTGTCTTTCTGCAGAACTGGCGGGCGACCCTGATTCCGGCGCTGACCATACCGGTGTCCCTGATCGGGACCTTTGCGGTATTACTGGTATTGGGATACAGTGCCAACACCATTTCTCTGTTTGCCCTGATCATGGCCATCGGCCTGGTGGTGGATGACGCCATCCTGGTGGTTGAGAATGTGTATCGCGTCATGCATGAAGAAGGCCTTGACGCCAAACCGGCGGCCATCAAGGCCATGAGACAGGTCACCGGACCGATAATCGCAACGACGCTGGTGCTCTTCGCTGTCTTTATCCCTGTCGGGTTCATGCCCGGCATCACCGGACAGCTTTATCGGCAGTTCGCGGTGACCATGTGCACATCGGTTCTGCTCTCGGCGATCTGTGCCCTGACGCTGAGTCCGGCGATGTGTGCCACGGTGCTCCTTCCGCCCAGACCCCATCTTCGCGGCCCGTTCGCCTGGTTCAACCGCACGCTCGATCTGGCCAGGCGAGGTTATGTCGCCGGCTCCGCCCTGCTAATCCGGCGGCTTACGATAGCCCTGCTGCTTCTTATGGCCATTTTCGGCAGTACCGGGTTTCTTTTTACCCATAGCCCGAACAGTTTTCTGCCGGAGGAGGACCAGGGCTATTTCTTCATGAACATCCAGCTGCCTGAAGCCGCCTCGCTTTTTCGTACCAATACGGTGATGCAACGGGCAACCGACGATATCAAAGGGATCGACGGGGTTGAAAACGTTATTGGTGTTTCGGGTTTCAGTCTGCTGAGCGGTAACGCCGACAATGTGGGATTCGCCATCGCCATCCTCAAGCCCTGGGAAGATCGAAAACGCCCCGACCTGCAGCTGGATTCGATCGTCGGGCAGGCTCAAGGGAAATTATCCGCCATTTCAACCGCCAGCAGCTTTGCATTCGCACCGCCCCCCATTCGTGGACTGGGCAGCAGCGGCGGTTTTGATTTCCGTCTTCAGGCCCGGGAGGGGCAGAGTCCTCAGGACCTGTTCGGTGTGGCCATGTCCATGATGATAGCGGCCAATCAGGACCCGGTGCTGAAACGTGTTTTCACCACCTACACGGCCAACACGCCGCAGATATTTCTGAATATCGATCGAACCCGGGCCGAATACATGGGCGTGCCGGTCGGCAGGATTTTTTCCACCTTGCGCGCCCAACTGGGTTCAGCCTATGTGAATGATTTCAACCTGAAGGGCAGAACCTACCAGGTCAAGGTCCAGGCAGAAGCCCCTTTCCGTGATTCGACAGCAGATATCGAGCGTCTTTACGTGCGCAGCAACAATGGAAAAATGGTTCCCCTCAAGGCCCTGCTGACCATGGAACAGATTCTCGGCCCTCAGCTCGTCAGCCGTTACAACCAATTTCCCAGCGCCCAATTCAACGGCAATGCGGCGCCGGGTTTTTCCTCCAGCCAGGCCATGGCAGCCATGGAGCAAGTGGCTTCCACGACCCTGCCGCCTGGCTTCAGTTACGACTGGTCATCCATGTCTTTTCAGGAGCGCGAAGCGGGCGGCCAGGTGGTTTGGCTGTTTGCCCTGGCATTGATTTTTTCCTACCTTTTCCTGGTCGGCCAGTACGAGAGCTGGAATCTTCCCCTTGCAATCATCGTCTCCATTCCGGTGGCGACCATGGGGGCCTTGGCCGGGCTTTGGTTTTTGCATATGCCGCTTTCCATCTATGCCCAGATCGGCCTGGTGCTGCTGGTTGGGCTGGCCGCTAAAAATGCCATTTTGATCGTCGAGTTTGCCCATGATCGCCGAAGGGAGGGGCTTTCGGTGGTTGATGCCGCCGTGGATGGCGGTCGAATCCGTTTCCGGCCCGTCCTGATGACATCGTTAACCTTCATTCTCGGCGTCGTCCCCATGATTATCGCCACGGGCGCCGGAGCAGGCAGCCGTCGGGCGATCGGCACAACCGTCTTCTCCGGCATGCTGGCTTCAACCGTGCTCGGAATATTTCTGATACCGGTGCTGTATTATGTCTTTCAGTCATTGCGCGAAAAGGGCAATGCCTGGCGGCAACGGCACAGGAAAAAAGAGGCAACCGAATCGATCGAAAAATACGAGCAACCGACCACATAGGGCGAGAAAATCATGAAGGATCCCAATCGAAACAGCGCCGAACCAGCCATGATCGCCAAACGCTCCAGAAGGATGCGTTGGCCGTCGATTGCCATGGGACTGATCTTGATCGGTTGTGCGGCGGTGGGTCCGGACTATACACCGATCAAACCCGATGGGCCGGAAACATGGAATGCCGAAATGGCCGGCGGGCTCACCTCCAACCCACCGGATCCCGACACGCTTGCCGGCTGGTGGACGATATTTAACGACCCTGAACTGTCCAGCCTCGAAGAACGGGCGGTCAACGGAAATCTTGAATTACAGACCGCACGATCCCGTATCCGGGAGGCCAGGGCGTTAAGGGGTGTCAGCCAGGCCAGGCTGTTCCCTACCGTGGGAGCCAATGCAGCGGTGTCAAAAATACGCAGCAATGAATCCGGTGGCACCGGGTCCGAGTTCGAATATTACTCAGCCGGTTTCGATGCCGGTTGGGAACTGGATATCTTCGGTGGGCTGAGACGATCCATCGAAGCATCCCAGGCCGATCTAGAAGCCAGCCAGGTGAATTTGCACAACGTGATGATCAGCCTCATGGCTGAAGTGGCTTTGAACTACGTGGATGTGCGCATCTACCAGGCCCAGCTGACACTCACCCGAGCCAATATCAAAACGCAGGAAGAAACCTATTCCCTCAACCAGTCACGAAACCAGGCAGGTATCATCGATGAGCTTGCCGTTCAGGAATCCCTTCGCATCCTGGAGAGTTCCCGGTCCCAGATCCCATCCATAGAGACGAGGTTGTCAGCGGCAAAAAATCGCCTGGCCGTGCTGCTGGGCAAGCAACCCGGTGAATTCGCCCAAGAGCTGGCCGGGGAGAAGGCAATACCGGCCCTTCCGGCAACCCTTGCTGTTGGGATACCGGCCGAGACCCTGAGGCGTCGTCCGGATATCCGTTTCGCTGAGCGACGTGTTGCGGCCCAGACTGCAAGGATCGGCGCGGCCACGGCAGATCTGTATCCCAAATTCTACCTGGCCGGCACCATCGGCATTGAATCGATCGATAGTGGCGATTTACTGGATTGGAGCAGTCGGGTCTGGAGCATCGGCCCGCGAGCCTCGTGGCAGATATTCGATGCCGGGTCAATCCGCCAAAACATTGAGGTGCAGAACGCCCGTCACGAACAGGCCTTGATTCAATACCAGGCAACCGTTCTCAAGGCCCAGGAGGAGGTGGAAAACGCTTTGGTCGCATATGCCAAGGAACAGCACCGTAGGGATTCCCTGGAGAAGGCCGCCACTGCCGCTCAGCGGGCGGAACTGCTGGCCAGGGATAAATACCAGGCGGGACTGGTGGATTTCAATAATGTCCTGGACGCACAGCGTTCACTGCTTCTTCTACAGAATGAATTGAACCAGAGCACCGGCGCCGCAACAACCAATTTGGTGCGCCTCTACAAATCTTTAGGCGGTGGCTGGAAATATGCGGCGTCGGTGGAAGGTCGGTCAACCCATTAAATTGATTGAAACGTCAAGCGTCCATGCCGGCGCCAAAACCGGGTATGTATTGATGGCCTCCCCTTTCAATCTGACAGGGTTGTGACATAAGCCTTATCCGCCGAAGATGAAAGTAGCTGCTTGAACGGTATTTTTGGTTCGAGGCGACCTTAACGGAAGTACAGTCATTGTCAAAGGATTGCTGATTTCCATATCGATCGGTCGCGGCGGCTGTCAATCACCCGGACATGGCTGCCGGGGCCTCGGCCACAACCCGGTCGGGCGGACCGGTGAGCCGTGCCTTGAGGACCCGGCCGATAAAGATCGGATGGCCGCCGGCATCCACGGGGAGTTGATCCTCGGTTTCGATGGTGACCGTTCGGGTGCTGGTGCCGGCCTCCATGGCCAGGGTCCTGACCATGCCGGCCAGTTCGTTTTTGGCAAATTGGTCGGCCTCTTCGAAGACGTTGAAGCGTCGGGCGCCGGCAAGGCCCTCGATGAGAAACCCGCTGCCGCCGCCGGGAATGATACGCACCTGGCGTTCGATGACGACGTTGCTGGTGATGGCCCCGATGGCGTTGGCCACGTCGGCATGCTCGGGAAGCACAGCCCGGGCGCCGATCATGGCCGCGGCCCGGGGAAGGAAAAAGGCGATGGGCGCACCGATGCCGATCACCGGCCGCTTGAAATCGATGTGCAGGCGATAGTGGCTGTTCCCGCCGGAAAAAACGTTGTTCATCAGGGCTTTGCAGACCGGGCAGCTGTGCAGGGCTTCGGGGTCGACCTCGTCGTCCAGTTGGCGCTTCAAAATTTCCAGGGCCAGGTTTCGCGACACGGTTTCCAGTAGTTCAATCCGCAGCGCCGTTTCATCCTTTTTGCTCAAGGCCGCGATCAGTTTAAAAAACTGCCCAGCCGCCGCCGTGTTCCAGCGTTGGAATTCACCGGCGACATGCAGCAGGTCGGTCGGGGTCAGGCCGCAGCGTTGGACGACAAAGTTTTCTTCCAGCCGCTCCAGGGGGAGGTGGCGGTCAATAAGAACGCCGGTATGGCGGGCCAGTTCGTCGATGGATCGCGGCCGCTTTTCAAGCAGGGACAGGATCCTTTTTTCCATTTCCGTGGGGTGGAGATGATCCGCGGCCCCGGTAAGGGCGAGGATCTGCATATTGCGGGTGGAGGTTTCAAAGCTGCGCAGGCGCGTGCTCAGGTAATCGATGGCTTCATCGGCACCGGTGAAACTGGATCCCAGCCAGGCAATGGGTGCCACCCGGCGGGGGCCGATGGAAAAGATGCCCTTCTCCCGGTCGATCAGGCTGTCCCCACCTAATCCGGCGGTGCGGATGTCCAGGGCCCGCACATGGGTTCGCCGACCGGCCACGGTGGACCCGGTGCTGCAGACGCGCACGCTGCCATGAGCCACCACCGCCGTGTCCGTGGTGGTGCCGCCCACATCCACCACCAGGGCATCCTCGATACCGGTGAGGTGCCTGGCGCCGGCCACGCTGGCCGCCGGCCCGGAGAAGATGGTCTCCACCGGACGGACTTTGGCCATTGCCGCCCGCATCAGGGTGCCGTCTCCTTTGACCACCACGATGGGCGCCCGGATGCCTATGGCCTGCAATGCTTTTTCGAGGTTGGCGATGAGCTTGCCCAATCGGGGGACGATCCGGGCATTCAACACGGCCGTCGTCGCCCGGATCTTGAAATCGAGGATGCTGGACAATTCATGACCGCAGGTAACGAACAGGCCCGTCTCCGAGCGGATGATGCGCCTGACGGTGTTTTCGTGGTCCGGATTGATGGCACCGGCAAAACCGGAAACGGCAAAGGCATTGACCCGGTCCTTCTCCACCATGCGCCTGACGGTTTCCCGCACCCGGCTGGTGTCGACGGGTTCGATTTCCTCGCCGGATATAGACAGGCGGCCGGGAACCTGCGCCTTGGGTTCATGGGGGTAATCCGCAGGATCGTAAACACCATAAGGCGGCATGAGTAACAGGCCCACCTTCTGTCCGTCGCCCTCCACGATGGCGTTGGTGGCCAGGGTCGTGGACAGGGCCACCATCTCCACCTGTTTCAGCTGGCTCGGATCCAGTTTTTCAAGGGCCCGGCCGATACCGATGGTAAAATCCCAGCGGGTGGTCAGCGCCTTGCCCTTGCATGGCGTCGTTCCGGTTTTAAAATCGTAGATGACGGCATCCGTATAGGTGCCGCCGGCATCGATGCCCAATCCGATGGCGGCGGTGTGCGGCAAGGATGGGGGATCGTCGGCGAAAATAACCGTGCCCGAGTCATCGGCGGGTCTGCCTTCCCACAAGGGATGCGATGAGAGGGTGCCCGTCACGGCATCGAAGTCGATCGCATGGTGGGGTTCGACAAAGAGGACCTCATCCGTGGTCCGGGTGCCGACCAGCATTTTTTCGATCAGATCCCGGCTGCCGGCGATTTTCTCATACGTCCATCCATAAGCCTCGGCCATCTCCCTGGCGTGGGCCTCGCTTGTCGATCCACTTCGGGAACCGGTGTCGATATAGGCGGCCCGCTGATAATTTTTCTGCCATGAGTTGAGAAACGCGATCGTGCGGTCCGCCGCCTGGTCGCCGTACCGGCGGGCGATGTCGTCAAAATGCACCCGCTTGTCGCCATACCAGGCCTGCAGCTTGCGTTGGGAGACCGGGACGGCCTTTTCCTCGTGCCATCCGGCGGAAATATAGTAGGTCCCGGGGAATTTGTTGAACTCCCTGCGGTAGGACGCTGCACCGCCCAGGAACATGGCGATGCAGTCATGCACTTTGGGGATGCTCAAGGGAATGTCGCGGGACTGGATGCCGACAGTGCCCCTGCCGCAGACGCCGTAACCGATGACGATCCGCCCGGCTTCGCCGGCAGCCGACACCTCATCGATGGCGTTCTGGAGTTTCTGCTTCAATAAATCCGGCCGTTCATGAAGGCCGGCTTCCAGAAATTTAAAATCGACCGCCAACCCCAACTGCCTGGCGGCGTATTTCATGTCCACACCCAGAACCGCACATCCGATGACGACTATTTTGGTTGGTCTCACTGCATCTCCTTCTGGTTATCCGCACACACCGATGCCGCCTGTAATGATTTTAAGGTTATTTGGCAACCTTTTTCCAACAGTAATGTGGAATTTCAGCAGGTGCAATGCCTGTAAGACCTCCCTGCCCCCTTTTTTATCTTTCGTGGAGGCCATCAGTTAGTGTATCGTGCTGGCCATCAACCAATTGTCAACCCGCTTAACAGTCAATCCGATCAGGGGCAGCAGCCATGTTTAAAAAGAAAATCCGTGTCTCCTCGGGCGTCGACCGGCTCGACCGTCAATTGGGCGGCCTGTTTATCGGCGATAACGTGGTCTGGTACGACAATGCCGGCAGCCTGGCCTCGATCTTCAGCCTCAATTTCATCCAGGAATCCCAGCGTCAGAACAAGTCATTGATCTACATCACCTTTGACCGATCCCCCAGGACCCTGCTTGAAGATCTGGGGCCGCTGGCGGAAAATCAGCATCTGACCATCCTGGACTGTTTTACCCACGGTAAAGGGGACGGCAGCGAGGTGTTCAGCAAATTTTATCAAAAAGACGGTGCGCAGTGGCCTTACCAGATCGTGCGGATCAATGAGCCAGGAAACCCGCATGTGGTCTCCGAGGCCTTCTACAAGCTCCACGGGACCCTGACAGGGGACGTCCGGTTCGTCTTCGATTCGCTCACCGGCATGCAGGACTTGTGGGGCGGGGAAGAAGCGATCCGGAAATTTTACTCACATGCCTGTCCGCGCCTCTATGAACTGGACACCATCGCCTACTGGATCATGGAAAAAGGCGCCCATTCGGAACGCCTGAGGGCCAGCATCAACCAGATTGCCCAGGTGGCCATCGACCTTTCCCTGAACCGCGGGAAGTCGGCCCTGACCATCCTCAAGGCGGACAAGCGCAAACCCGATGCGTTGAACCGCCCGCTGGTGTACTGGAACGACGGCCTGGACGTGGTCTTCGAAACCGAAACGGGCAAAGGCGGAAATATCGATCTGGGCGGACGGGTGAAGCAGCTTCGAAATCGTCAGGCCATGCCCCAGAAGGAGCTGGCCGCCCTGGTGGGCGTGACCCCCAGCACCATCTCCCAGATTGAAAGCGGCACCATTTATCCCTCACTGCCGGCATTGTTTAAAATCGCCCAGGTGTTGAACCTGCCGGTGTCAGCTTTCTTCCAGGATCGACCAACGGCGGCCGACCAGGTGGTCTTTTCCGGCGGCGGCACCCGAATCGACCTTTCCGATCTGCCGAAACGGGATGTAACGGGCTACCGTCTGAGTCCGGCGGATTTCGATGCGGACGCCGAACCCTACCTGATAGAGATCGTTGCCGGGAAAAGGCTGTCCGCCCATTTTTTTATCCATAAAGGCCAGGAGATGGGGTATCTTCTTGAAGGCCGGCTGGAACTGAAAATCGGCAATCGGTTGCACCAGGCCGGGCCGGGGGACGTCATCTACCTGACCAGTGATTTGCCCTCCCAGTGGAAAAACACGGGCAAGGACATGGCCAGGTTGTTATGGGTGAAAATAAAAAAATGAGGGTTCGAGGATCCAAGGGGGCATGGAAATGCGCAACGATGTCGCGGGTTATACTATTGGCTGCCACCGAGGAAATCTTTTTATCCATGAACAGGTCAACTGATGGCTTCCCTGTAAACTGGAACCTGCAGCCCGGCCCAATGGCTAAACGATTGACTGCATTCACTCGACCCCGGGCCCCCTCGAATACTTGAACCCTTCAGAAAACGGAGTTTTCCCATGAATGATATCCGCCGCCGAACCGCCGCCGGGCTTCATGCCGGCGACACATTCACCCTTACCCGGACGTTCACCGAAAAGGATGTCGAGGCCTTTACCGAAGTGACCCGGGATCATAACCCCATTCATTTCAGCAAACGGTTCGTCGACCTCAAAGGGTTCAGCGGCCGGATCTGTCACGGCCTTCTGGTGGGCGGCATGATCACCGAGGTGGGCGGCCAGATGGGGTGGCTGGCCTCGGGCATGAATTTCCGTTTCATCAAACCAGTCTACTTCAACGATACCATCACCTGCCGCTGTACCCTCACTGCCGTAGATGAGAAGAACCGGGCGCAGGCCGACGCCGTCTTTACCAACCAGCACCAGGAGATCGTCCTTGAGGCCAGCCTGTTCGGTGTCCTGCCCAACAGCCGGGAACGCCAGGTGCTTCAGGATCTGCTCGATAGCGGATCCTGACTTCCGATGCATGTCTCGCGACTTGCGCCGCAAGGGGTCCGGATGCGGGCATGCGGTCGTCTGACTGCGATCTTAAAAAGCGTTTGTCACCATGTCATCCATTCTGATACCAAGGGTACGGTGCTCCACCCGTGCTTCCCGTATTGCCTGCTCCAAAATAGATCCCATTGATACCCATAATGCCATCGCCGGTCGATCCTTGCGCCGGCGGCAGGCGGCATGACGACAACCCTTTAGATGGAGGAATTGACGGATGGCGACCTACGAGGATGTGAGAGACGACCTGGACACCGGTGACATCGTGCTGTTTTCGGGAAAAGGCCTGATCAGCATGGGGCTGAAGATCGGTGCGCTGTGCTCCTGGTCCCATGTGGCCATGGTGGTCAGGGTCAGGGAACCGGACGTGGCATTGCTGTACCAGACCACACCGGTATGCAAGGCCAAGGATTTTTTTGAAGGAACCCTGAAAAACGGTGTACAGATCAACGTGATGAGTGAAGCGGTCAACGGGTACAACGGAAAGGTGGCCGTCCGGCATCTCAGTGTCACCCGCACCCCTGAAATGCTGGATGCCCTCTCCCGTTTTCGCCAGGAGGTGAGAGACCGCCCTTATGAGGAGCACATCATCCAGATGGTCAAGGCCGTGTGGGAAGGGCCGCTGGGCCATGTGGAAGAGGACCTGTCCAGCCTGTTCTGCAGCGAACTGGTGGCCGAGGCGTACCAGCGCATGGGATTGCTCGAGTCCAATGAATGCGGCGGCGCCCCCTGTACGGAATACACCCCCAAAGATTTTTCATCCGAAGGCGGTAACATCGAACTGCTGCTGGATGCCACGCTTGGCGAGGAGATGGTGATCAAGAACGGGTAGCCGGATAGCCCCGACCGCCATTTTTTCTAAAGCGCGATCTTTTTTCGACAGGCGGTTTCCGGGTTCGTGGAGCGCGTGGCCCATCTACCCGGCCTGCATGGATGTCAGTTGGTCCGCCCATTCCACGGCGTCTTTGAATGCCGCGGTTACTTTGCCCCGGTTCAGGTTGAGCCGCTGCATCATGCCGTCGGCATCCTCCCAGCGGTTCTCTTCGAGGCACTGGGCAAGCTGGACCAGGGGCAGATACTCATTGTTGGCATCCCGGCGCAGGGCATCCTTGAGCTTGTCCTCGATGGGCAGAAACGTGACGATTTCGTCCATGGGCGTGCCCAGCATGGTGTCCAGCAGGGAGAACAGGCCCAGCAGGTGCAGGCTTTCCGGATCGAACCCCCAGAAATCATGACGCCGGGACACCAGCTCCAGGAATTTTCCGCGCTGAGCCGAGAGCTGGAGCAGATCCGGGGCCGCCGCTGACTCGCTCATGTCGTTGAGCAGGACGACCCGCAGCCAGTTCTTCAGCTTCGACCACCCTAAGAGCCGTATGGCGTGATGGATGGATTTGATTTTCTGGGAGAAACCGAAAGCCGCCGAATTCAGGTAGGTGAGCAGGCGGAAGCTGATGGCGGCATCGGATTGAATGGTTTCCGCCAGTGCGTCGATGTCCGGGTCCCGCTGCTCGATACGCTGCAGCAGCTTGAGGCGCGATGCCGCGCTGGAGGTCATCTTATGGACCGTGATGGTGTCCGGTTGCTTGAAAAAGGCCCCTTCGAACAGGGTGACGCCAACTTCCCGGCACATGGCGAACCCGGCGGCGTCATCTACCTGCCGGGCCAGCAGCCGGGCATCCACATCGTGAACGCTTGCCAAAAGGGTCGCCACCTCCGCCCTCTGCCTGCCGATCACCGGCACGGCGATGATATCCGCCAGCCCATAAAGCCCATCGAACTGTGGATCCCCGCTGAATCCGCGAACGGCAATGAGATAGCCGTTGGACTTGAGGCGTTCCAGCATCCCCGGCATATCGGGCCGCAGAAAAACCCGCTCATCCACCTGAACGGCGGCATGCACCGGAGGCAGGGCATAGGGCATGTCGTCAAGGATGCCCATTTCATCAAAGTTGAGCATGATTTTCTGTCCCTGTTTCAGGATCTGCTGGAGCCCCATATAGGCGCTGGCCGCAACGCTGATCGCCGTAGTTTCCCGCTCGAGATCCGGCCCTGCCAACGATTCTTCACCCACACAAAACAATTCATATCCCCACAGTCGGCGGTTCTCATCAAATATGGGCTGCCGGGCGATGGATACCGACGTGGAAGGGGATGACGGTGTTGATTCTTCGGGCATGCGCGTGACCTCCTAGTCAACATCAGGTGAATTGGCTGAAGGTGGAAGGTATTTAGCGGGAGCGTTCGATTGCTGCCGCTGCCTTCTGGCTTCAGTCTGAAATGTTATTCTTCTTTTTCCACCGCCGCCAGCGGCTTGAGCCCCCAGATGTTATCGGCGTATTCCATGACCGACCGGTCGCTGGAAAATTTTCCCATGCGGGCGGTGTTGAGGATCGATTTTCTGGCCCATTCATCCTTGTCCAGGAAGAGCCGGCTGACGGCTTCCTGGGCGGTCACGTAGGCCCGGAAGTCGGCCAGCAGCATATAGTAATCCCCCCTGTACAACAGTGATTCCATAATGGGTGAAAAGAGATACGGATCTTCCGGCGAAAAGTCACCCCGGCTGATGCTGTCAAGGGTCTGCCGCAGTTCGGCGTCGCTGTCGTAGTAGGTCTGCGGGTTATAGCCCCCCTTGCGAAGGGCCGTGACCTGGTTCGCTGTCAGGCCGAAGATAAAGATGTTTTCCTCGCCGACCTCTTCCATGATTTCGATATTGGCGCCGTCCAGAGTGCCGATGGTCAATGCCCCGTTCAGCGACATCTTCATGTTGCCCGTTCCCGAGGCCTCCAGGCCGGCGGTGGAAATCTGTTCGGACAGGTCCGCCGCCGGGATGATCTTTTCAGCCTGGGAGACACAATAGTTGGGCAGAAACACCACGCGCAGTTTTCCCTGGACGTCCGGGTCGCTGTTGGTTCTTGCGGCCACCGCATTGATCAACTTGATGATGCGTTTGGCCTGATGGTAAGCCGGGGCGGCCTTGCCGGCAAAAATGACGGTTCGCGGCACCATGGGTGCATCGGGGTTCGCGCGGATACGGTGATACAGGGCGATCACATGCAGGACATTGAGCAGCTGGCGCTTGTACTCATGGATGCGCTTGACCTGCACGGAAAACAAGGTGTCCGGATCGACGCCCACACCGATTTTTCTCAGGATATAGCGTGCCAGCCGCTTTTTGTTGTCCCGCTTGGTTTTGATCCAGTGCTGGCGGAAGGCGGCATCCTCGGCCAGGGGTTCCAGTCTTCGAAGTTGGGCCAGGTCGGTGATCCACCCGGGGCCAATGGTGTCGTTGATCAGCTTGGCCAGCGGCGGGTTGGCCTGGGCCAGCCAGCGGCGGGGCGTGATGCCGTTGGTGACATTGGCAAGACGGCCGGGAAACAGGATGTCGAAGTCCTTGAACAGCTCTTCCTTGATGATTTTGCTGTGAAGTTCGGCCACGCCATTGACGGTGTGGCTGCCCACGATAGCCAGGTGGGCCATGCGGACCCGCTGCTGTCCCCCTTCGACAATCAGGGAAACCCGTTGCGCAAGGCTGCTGTCACCTATTTTTTGGGAGTCGACCATGGCCAGGAAACGGCGGTTGATCTCAAAGATGATCTCCATGTGCCGGGGCAGGATCCGTCGGATGAGGTCAACGGGCCAGCTTTCCAGCGCTTCGGGCAGTACCGTGTGGTTGGTGTAAGCGAAGGTTTTTTCGCAGATGGGCCATGCCTCGGCCCATCGCAGGCCCTCCTCGTCCATGAGCAGGCGCATGAGTTCGGGAATGGCGATAGCCGGGTGGGTGTCGTTGAGCTGGATGGCGACGAAATCGGGCAGTTCGGAAAACGCCCGGTTCATTTTCCTGTGCCGCCGCAGAATATCGGCCAGGGTGGCGGCCACGAAAAAGTACTGCTGTTTCAGACGAAGCTCCCGGCCCTGTTCCATCTCGTCACTGGGATAGAGCACACCTGAGATATTTTCACTGAGGACCTTGGCTTCGACGGCGCCGATGTAGTCTCCCTGGTTGAATTCGTCCAGGTTGAACTCACGGCTCGACTGGGCCCGCCATAAACGCATGTTGGTGACGAAATCATCTCCGTAGCCGGGGACGAGAATGTCGCAGGCCATGGCCATGACCGTTTCGCCGTCGACCCAACGGTGGCATTGGCGGCCGGACGCATCGGCGTAGGTCTCGGTACGGCCGAAAAACCGCACGGGTCTTAAATATTCTCCCCGTCGGATTTCCCAGGGAGTCCCTTTACGGGACCAGTTGTCGCACTGTTCCCGCTGCCAGCCGTTTTCGATCGTCTGGTGGAAGATGCCGTAGTCGTAGCGGATGCCGTAGCCGTAGCCGGGAAGGTCCAAGCAGGCCAGGGAGTCCATGTAGCACGACGCCAGGCGTCCCAGGCCGCCGTTTCCCAGACCCGCATCCCACTCCTCCTCTTCCAGTTCGTCCAGATCGAATCCCATCTCCTCAACCGTTTGGCGGGCTTCGTCCACCATCTTCAGGCTGATCAGATAGTTCATCAGAAAACGGCCCGGCAGGAATTCCAGGGAAAGAAAGTAGACCCGTTTGGCCAGGGTGTCGTACTGGGAGCGCTGCGTGCGGATCCATCGGTCGATGAGACGGTCGCGAATGCTGTAGGCCAACCCCATGAAACAAGCATGGCGGTTGGGTTTTTGCGGATCCCTGGCCATGGTGAAGCGGATGTGACGTTGAATTTCGTCTTTCAGCGTCATGGCTGAATTCAAGCCAGCATGGCTGGCGCTGCTCGCTTCCGGATTCGTTGGCATGGGGTTAGCCTCCTGAGATGAATTAAAACGACTGTCTGCAAGGTTTGTCGACATACGAAGGATAGTCATCGTCTACCCTGATTGGGCTGAAAGGAGAGCTATTCAGACAGGAAAACAGCATCATACACGCGGTGCCTGTTTTGCCCCGGGGCGGTCAGGCGAGTGGGCGAACAGGGAAGACGTTGATAAAGTTAACCCAATGCGGCCGTTAAATCAACGCCAATTCCACCTTCAGGCCGGCGCAAGGGCTCCAAAACCGGCGGTTTTCTCATTTTTCATTGTGGCCGAACGCGACCGACTGCAGCACGTCTTTCCAATGCTCCGTTCTGGAAAGGACATAGTCCTTGCTTACCTTCAAATCGCAGATTTCGAGAATCGAAAACTGGAAATTGAACTGGTAGTCACCCACCTCGCGGCTCAGCAGCCGTTGAAGGGATTTGACATCCCCGTGACCGTTGATGGCAAAAGAGACCCACTGGTGCCATATGGTGTCTCCGCCATGGGCACTGCCGACAAAATGTTTGCCGGTGTGCTTATCCGTAACCAGATAAACCCCGCTCACATTGCTCAATGCGCCTTTCCACTGCGGCATGTTCTTTCTCACGACGGTGCGCAGCAGCCGGTAGGGCAGGATCACGGCATTGTAGCCCGGAAAGTCCGACATCCGCATCCGTTTTTCGCGGATTTCAGACACCAGCAGCTTGTCAATGTACTTGGTGCCGATCAGGTGGGAGGCGATAAAACGCTTGCGGAACTGGATGACCAGGCGGCCGGTGAGATGCTCGACGCCGGGCATCTCCTTGGTGCCATATTCGAACCAGCTATTCTCTCCCTCTTTGCGGTGCTTGACGCCAAGCACCGCAAAGAGGCCGGCAAAAAGCCATTTGTCGTCCTGCAGATGAATCAGGGAGATAATTTCATCGCATCGAAAATTCTGCTGGTTCTGATGCTCCTGCCAGGCCTTGAAGCGGCCTTCGAAGAAGGCCTCCAATGGGGAATCATCCCTGCCCGCCGCACAGTGGATTTTGTAGCTGTTCAAGTACACGCCGGCAATCTTAAGCAGATCGATGAGTTTGATCATTTTGAGGCTCCAATCGTACTCGGTTAATCGTAGCAACCCGTAGCGTAAGCTGGCATGGCTGAGAAAGAATCTTCACCGGCAATCGTCCCTGCCGAGGAAGGCCGCGATATTCCAGCCGTCAACGACATGTCGCATGTTTAACCAAAAACGGCAAGTCCAGGTCACCGGGCGCCAGCGTGCGTACCCACCCCCGGCAAGGGAGCGGCAACATTCCGGTGCCGCAGCGATCTGGCGATTGCCTGCCAGGGCAACCATAACACGCCAATATGCGCTAACCATGCCGCATTTGCTGCTTATCGATCGGCGTCGCCGGTGTGTGCCCGTTGACACCTTCGGTCCGGTTGACATAGGCTGGTGGAGACAAAACCCTAAGGACGACATTTGCCCTATGACCATTTATCGTACCAACACGATTCTATACTGTAACCGATGGAATGACGCGGTCAAGTTCTATCGTGACGGGGTCAAACTTCGGGTGCTTCTGCAAAAGGCATGGTTCGTTGAATTTGAGCTGACCGGAGACAGCTGCCTGAGCGTGGCCGATGCGGCACGCACATCTGTCGGCAGCGCCGGCGGAGACGGTATTACATTGTCCTGGCAGGTGGCAGACATCGCCGCCGAGCATGCTCGAATGCTTGCAGGCGGCATCGAGGTCAGTCCTATTACGGTCACGTGGGGTGCACGAAACTTCTTCGTGTTCGACCCCGAGGGCAACCGCATTGAATTTTGGGCGTGGACCACCTCGCAGACCCCACCATCGACCCCAGCGATCTGAACCCCCGTCTGTGCACTTCATTTTTCCTGATCCATTCTTTTATATTCCGTCTTGGAGATCTGGTAACGGGTCATGAGCCGATTGAGATGGCGCGGGGTGATGCCGGCCGCTTTGGCGGACAGGTGGATCTTCCCCCGGTTGCGGGCCACCAGATTAACAACATAGCGACGCTCGAATTCCGCATTGGCGATGCTTCTGGCCGCTGCCAGCGTCAGTTCCTGTCCTTGACCGCCAGACACGACAGCGGCGTCAGAAGGGATGAGTTCTGAAGGGAATCCTTGGGGGCTAAGGATGTCTGAGCGTTCAAGAATGTACGCCCGCTCCACCAGGTTTTCCAGTTCCCGGATGTTTCCGGGCCAGGGATAGGCACAAAACGCCTCCATCACGTCCGGGTGGAGTCCTCGTATGTTTTTCCCGTACTGAGTATTGAGATTTTTCAGGCATACATCCACCACCTGGGGAATGTCTTCCCGCCGATTTCTCAGCGGGGGTGCCTCGATGGGAAACACATTGAGCCGGTAAAACAGATCCCTCCGAAATCTGCCTTCATTCGTGAGCTGTTTCAGGTCCGCATTGGTGGCGGCAATCACCCGCACATCGCATTTCACAACTTCATTCCCGCCCACACGGCTGAAGGTGCCCTCCTGGAGGACCTGCAGCAGTTTGATCTGGGCAGCGGGTGAAAGGGTCCCGATTTCATCCAGAAAAATGGTTCCGCCCTGGGCCATTTCGAATTTTCCGGGCTTTTCTCGCACGGCACCGGTAAAGGCCCCTTTTTCATGGCCGTACAACTCACTGTCCAGCAGGGTTTCCGCCATGGCGCCGCAATGAACAGCGATAAACGGCCGGCCACTTCTCAAGCTGTGCAGGTGAATCAGGCGTGCCAGCAGGCTCTTTCCGGTTCCGGTTTCGCCAAGCAGGAGCACCGTTGCAATGGTCGGGGCCACAGACCGCAGGGCTTCCAATACTCGCAGCATCCCAGGGTTGCAGGTTTTGGTAAAATCGAGCCAATCCGTCTTCCAGAACTGGTTCCGCAGGTAATCCAGTTCGAGCCTTTTTACCGCTGCTCTCCTGGCAGAGGCCACCACCAATCGGACTTCCTGCGCATCGCAAGGATAGGTCAGATAATCATTGGCGCCGGATTGGACGGCCCTTACCGCGTTGCGAAGGGTCCGTCGTGAAGTGAGAACGACGAACTGAACCCCGGGATGCCGGCGTTTAAAGGGCCTGACAGCTTCGGTGAAGCCGATTCCCGAAGCCGCTGCGGTCAGGCCCAAATCGGTGAAAATGATGTCGAAAGGGTGTTTCTCGTGCAGGCCCAGGGCAATTTCGACGGTATTCGCTATTTCGACAATAATGGTTTCATCGAAGGCGCTGCGGATGAGCCCCGCCAGTGTTGCGTCGGTGCATAGGATCAGTAAACGGTTCATGCTTTATCGTTGATGCGTTCAATCCGCTTTTACCGGATTGGAGACCGCATTCCGGATTTCGATTGAAAAGGACGTCAATCACGTTTCTTGGAACAAAAAAGTATCGATGGTGTGCAGGGGTTTGTCAAGAATGAAGCGATTCCTTCTGGCAGGTGTAATGGCAGGGCACCTCATATAGATTGCAGCAAGCCCTGAGCTAGTAAAGAACGAACCGGCAGCCGACGGCTCACTTCTTTTCCGATAGCGGGTGGGGGCGGCCCTGCAGACAGGCGAGAGGGTGTCTTGCGCCACTATCTTTCGAGGTCGCTGCAGGGGAAGATGCGGGCTGCAGTTACCCGGAAGAGGGTGCTTCATGTCACGGCATCCATGCGTCCGTTTACGAGCCGGTGATGCCGGACGCGAATGGCAGGCGCCTGCCCCTGGAACGAAAGCACCCCGTCTACGGACACCCGCATACGTATATGATTTTTCAGCATTTGTCCCCGTTCGTCATCGATGACCCGGATTCTCTCTTCCTGATAGGTGAAGACGGCTACTGAAAGGACATTGCCCATCTCGTCCCAGGCATCCGGGATGACGATTCCCTGGATCGTTGTCGCTTTGGCTTGGTTCATGGTGCCTGTTCCGGCAGAGTTGTGATGCCATGATGAGGCGCTCTCAGCCGTTCACCGCAAGGAAAGTGCCAACGTTGCAGGGCACAGCCGGCCTCCTGGCCGTCAACACCCGCCGGCCCAGTGATTGGATGCCCTTTCATTTCCCTTCGGACCTGAACGGGATGCTTCGGGTTTAAAAGGATCCGAATTGCGGAGTAACCGGCGTTGGTAAAACCGGTCTTTTTATTTCCGATGATCCGAAGAATGGGACGCAAGATGTCCGAATTTAATTGTCCCAGCATGCATGGCTCATCGATCCCCCTGCCTATCCGCCATTGGTACCGACAATCAGGAATTTGCCTATTTTTCGGTTCGTTAGACACTATCCTGCGGGTAGGGTATCGCCCGAACAGCCATCCTTAGGAGACCGGTGGGTGATTTCTCATGGTTGTTTATGTTTGGCACACGGGTTGCCATATCGATTGCCGGGGAGACCTGGCAATCACATTTCTCATCAACAAGGAGCGGCATCATGAGCGAATCATCATCTCAAAGACCCAATCAGGAAAACCTGGCCATCGACATCGCCAAGAGTTCGTTTTCGGATCTCTGGAAAAAGGAGGATTACCTGGCCATCTGGCTGGGATTCATTATACTGGTTGTCGGTCTGGTCATCTTTCTTCCCCGACCACCGGCTAACATGAACGACGATTTTGCCAAGGTCAACGCGATACTGAAGCAGGAAGCATCCCGGGCGCCCTTCAAGACCATCGCCTGGCATGAGGCCTCCGAGGCAAAAAAGAAGATCCGGGTGTCCGATCAGCCCTTTGCCAAGTCGATCAAAGATTTTTTTGCGGCGCCCGGCGATTGGAACATCAACCCGGTGGATGCCCTGTACATGGGCCAGGCCGCCGCCGAGGAGAAAAACCAGAGGGGTCTGCCCCCGTTCAATGAACTTAAAGCCTCTGCCGCCGGGGCGCTGGCAACGGCACGGGCTTCCGAAGAGGCGGCCGCCGCCGCCGGATTCTCCGATGCAGCTTTGAACGACAAGGCTCAAACGGACATCGCTGCCTGGCAGAAGGTCGCGGCCAAGGCGTCCAAGGCCAAGGCAAAAACTTCAAACAAAGCATACAACCGATTTGGGTCACTTGCCGGACTGGCTGTCATTCTGGCTCTGTTTTTCGGCATCGGCATGCGGATCATGGGCAAATCCTTCGGCAAATTTTTCGTGGGGTTCTTCTTCGTTTTCATCATCGCCGTGCTAGCCTATACGGCCGAAGTCCAGCAGACCATGAAAACATACGGGTTCGGATTCCCGTTGTGGGCCATCGTATTCGGCATGCTGATCAGCAACACCATCGGCACCCCGGAGTGGGTCAAGCCGGCGGTGCAGACGGAATACTACATCAAGACCGGCCTCGTATTGCTGGGCGCCGAAGTGCTGTTTGGCAAAATCCTGGCCATCGGGCTGCCGGGCATCTTCGTGGCCTGGGTGGTGACGCCAATCGTGCTGATGACTACCTACTGGTTTGGTCAGCGGGTTCTCAAGTTCCCCTCCAAGACCCTGAACATCACCATTTCGGCGGACATGAGCGTTTGCGGCGTGTCGGCAGCCATCGCCACCGCTTCGGCCTGTCGGGCCAAGAAGGAGGAGTTGACCCTGGCCGTAGGTCTCTCCATGGTTTTTACTGCCATCATGATGGTGGCCATGCCGGCCTTTATCAAAGCCGTCGGCATGCCTGAAGTGCTGGGCGGCGCCTGGATCGGCGGCACCATCGATGCCACCGGGGCCGTGGCTGCTGCCGGGGCTTTCCTGGGAGATCGCGCCTTGTACGTGGCCGCCACCGTCAAGATGATCCAGAACGTGCTTATCGGCATCATCGCCTTTGCCGTCGCGGTATACTGGTGCGCCCGGGTCGACTGTACGCCGGGAACGCGGGTGAGTTGGATGGAGATTTGGCACCGGTTCCCCAAGTTTGTGCTTGGGTTCATCGCCGCCTCTATCATTTTCTCCATCCTGGATGGGAAATTGGGTAAGGATGTGAGCGGGGCCATGATGGACCAGGGCGTGATCAGGAGCTTCAGCCGTCTGCTGCGCGAGTGGTTCTTTGCACTTGCCTTTGCCTCCATCGGGCTGGCGACCAATTTCCGTGAACTGGCCAAATATTTCAAGGGCGGTAAACCGTTGATCCTTTACGTCTGCGGCCAGAGCTTCAACCTGGCCCTGACGCTGCTCATGGCCTATATCATGTTCTATCTGGTGTTCCCGGAGATTACCGCACGGATTTGATGAGGAAAAACACTATGTCGAGTGCTGCGAAACGGATCCTGATGCCCGTCGGTGGGCGCTTTCGACCGGCAGAGAAGATGATTCCCTGGCTGAAGCTCTGCGCCGGTATCGTCGTCATCCTGACGGTCATGTTCGGAATCGGGCCCCTGCTGCTTCATCTGCCCTGGTACAAGGAAATGGGCCGCTTTATCGAGGCGGAAGGCATCCGGTCTACCGCCATCTACTATACGGATCTGCAGACCTTCAGCAATGCCGAGTTTGCTCTTCGTCAGAACCTGGAATACGGACCGAAAGCCAGGCTCAACGGCCCCTGAAGCGGTTGGTTGAAAGGCGTGGGCGGGTTCTCCGACCCTATGCGGCCCCCGGAAATTTGGAAACCGGGGGTCGAACCGGGGGCAGCGGATACTCATAGCATTGCCGCAAAAAAGCCTCGTGGTGCCGGGGCCGCATTCACCGATCAATTTTCAGGACACTAACGCTCGAACTGCACATCCATCTGGTTCAGGTCCTCCGGGTCGAAATCCGCGATGCCCTGGGTTCTTTCCAAAAAGGCTTCGATGGCGCCAGCCGCACCGGCATACGTGTCCATCGCCGATGCCATCCGGGCCGTGACCGGGTCATCCTCCCCCAGTTGGGCGATCATTTTTTCCAGCAGTTGCGTGCCCTTGTTCAAATGCTGCTGGATGCCGGAAAATGCCGCTTTGCGCATTTCGTACTTTTTCTGTTCATTGTCGATCACCGGCAACAGCCGCCGTACCGAAAACTCAACCAGGACATCGCGAGGCGCGTTGAAGGCCCTCGAGATCTCATCCAGCAGGGAGAGGGATCTCCTGCTGATTACGTAGGTCTTCTGGACCCGGTTTTCCGCCCCGACCCTTGCATTCCGGACCTCCTTTGCGATGGCGTTGAGGGAGTCGCTGTCCTGGGCCAGGTGGTCGAACAGGGATTTTTGTTTGATGCCCAGCTGCGCGGCGACGATGCTGATGGCTTCGATACAGCCGGAGGAAAGCTTGAAGGTCGCCCGTACCGATTGTCTGCCCCGAAGCCCCGAACTGGTAATAAAGGTAAATGAGCCACTGTTATCCGTCGTATTTTTACGAGTCATTTCAGATCTCCACAGGTGTCCATATCAGTTGAATTACCGAATTTTAATATATATGAAAAATAATGCAACAAAATAATTGTTCAATTATATTGACAACGTCGAATCCATAAATATTGTTTGGTCGAAACAAAAGGGCGGTTTTGAACCATAACATAAGGAGGCTTGGCAATGATCTACAGAACACTTTTCGGTGCCCCCAGTCGGCGTTTCGGTTCTTCCTTTGCAGACCTGGAAGGAATGCGGCGTCAGATGGAACGTCTTTTTGAGACATACAGCGACCGGCCCCTCGGGCGTGCCGGCGCCGGTGTGTTTCCGGCGGTCAACATCACGGAAGATACGGATGCCTACTACGTCAGTGCGGAACTGCCAGGCGTGAATTCAGCGGATCTGGATCTCAACGTAACCGCCAACCAGTTGACCCTGGCCGGCGAACGCAAGATCTCTGAAGAGGCTGCAGATGCCCGGTATCACCGTCGCGAGCGCGAAGCCGGACGCTTCTCACGGGCCGTGGCCCTGCCCGGCGATATCGATCCGGACAATGTCAAGGCCAGGCTGGTGGACGGCGTACTGACCGTGACCATTGCCAAGGCGGAAAAGGCCAAACCCAGGCAGATTTCGGTTCAATAAAACCGACGATGAAAGGAGGAGCCGATCATGTCAGATTCCAAGGAAATGAAAGTCATCGAAAAACAGGCCTTGGCCTCAGCTGCCGAACAGACCAAGCCCGGCCCGGTATTCACGCCCAACGTGGATATCTTCGAAACGGAAAAAGCCATCACCCTGCTGGTGGATATGCCCGGGGTGAAGGCGAATGAACTCAATGTGGATCTTCGGGACGACACCCTGACCCTGACGGGAGATGTGCTTCCGAACGTGGGAACGCCCGGTGAAAAGGTATACGTGGAATATGAAACCGGACGCTACTACCGCCAGTTCTCCCTCTCCGAAGTCATCGCCCAGGAAAAGATCGATGCCAAGCTCAGCGACGGGGTGCTGCGCCTGACTCTGCCCAAGGTGGAAAAAGCGACGCCGCGACGGATTGCGGTTCAGGCCGGTTAAATTGCCGAACCTGCCGGATACTATGAATACCTCCGGCAGGACGGTCTATCTCCGTAATAATCCCATTTCCCCTGCCCCCATCTCCACGAGTCGACAACGCATGGTGCGCATGATGCCGCACCATGCTCTATTTTCAACCGGTGCCGGCGTGTCATCTGGAGGAGCTTCGGCTGCCGGGATGATTATGATCCCCATTCGATTGTCTTGTCCGGCCGGGCATGTTATTGAGCGCCGAGCCGAATCCGTAGCCGTTTGATTATCGCAGACGAACCGAAATGACGTTTTCTGTCAGGAGGTGGCCGTGATCATTGACTCTGCATTTGTCGGGACTAAACTCTTGCCCCACCAAACCGTTGTGGCGGCCCGGCAGACAACCAACTACGCCGCCGCCATCGGTGAACGTGCCGACTGCTATTTTGATGACACCCTGCCGGAAGGGGTGGCCGCCCACCCTGTTTTTCCCGTGGCCCTGACCTGGCCCGTCACCAGCCACCTGGACCGATTCATTCAGGACAGTCGGTTCCCCCTTGAATTAATGGCCATGCAGGTCCATCATACCGAACACATCGCCCTGCATCATCCTGTCCGGCCGGGCCAGGCACTGACCGTGGCGGGCACCGTGGCGGCCATTCTGCCCCACCGGGCCGGCACCCGTGTATTGATGCGCTATGAGGCCGCGGACAACGGCGGGCGACCGATATTCACCGAACATATCGGCGCCCTGCTGCGGGGGGTGAGATGCACCGATGGCGGCCGACGCCTTTCAGGACTGCCCGATGATCCCCCGCCTGACCCGCCCGGTGACGGGTTGTGGCGGCAGGACATAGATATCGATCCGGCGTTGCCCTACATCTACGACGGGTGCAGCGATATCGTTTTTCCCATCCACACCTCACCGGCCTTTGCCCGCGGCGTGGGGCTTCCCGGTATCATCCTCCAGGGAACCGCCACCCTGGCCCTGGCGGTTCGGGCGGTGCTCGACCGGGAGTCCGGGATCCATCCGTCAGCGGTCACTGAAGTCGCCTGCCGCTTCACCGGCATGGTTTTTCCCGGAAGTCGCATTACCGCGCGTCTGCGGCATCGATCAGCAGAAGGTGAGCGGGTCACTTTGACCTTCGACGTCATCGATGCCAGGCAGCAGCCCGTGTTGCGCAAAGGCCAACTCGTCTTCCGCACCCCAACGGCAGCCGGAAAGGAATAACCATGAGCGATCGCTTCATTCGCCTCCCGCGACTCGGCGACTACGTGGATCATTGGGCCGACCAACTGCCCCACCGCGCGGCTATGATTCAGCACGAAGACGGCAAGACCGTCACCTACGCACGCTTTAAGACCCTTATCGACTTCTTCGCCCTGCGCCTGCTGGCCTTGGGCATTCAACCGGGAGACCGCGTGGCCAGCCTGTTGGTGCTGGTTCCCGAACACATCGTCCTGATGTACGCCTGTTTCCGCATCGGCGCCATTTTCGCCCCCCTGGACGTCCGTCTGAAGGACGAAGAGGTGGTCCGGGACATCAACAAAATCGAACCAAGCGCCTTCTTTTTCCTGGGCGATACACCGGTCCGCGATTTTCGGACAGCGGCGGCCGCCGTAATGGCAAGCTGTCCGTCCGTCAGGCACCTGGTTCAGTTCACCGCCGATCCCCGGCCCGGGGACATCCTCGAAGGCGCCGTGAGCATTGTCCGGCTGATGGATAAGAAGCTTCTGTTGGCGCTGAAAATAAAGGATCTGTTTACGCGTCATCTCAAGAAAATGGTTACCACGGTCAAGGCCGACACCCCGGCCCTGATCATATTCACCACCGGGACCACCGGTGCGCCCAAGCCGGCGGTGCTGACCCATCGAAACATCATCATTCAGAACGAAGTGTTGGCCCGGGGGCTCGGGGTCACTTCCAGCGACGATATGCGGATTCTGGTCAACCTGCCGCCCAGTCATGTGGGCTGCGTCACCGAATGTTTCATGACCAGTATGGCCGTTGCCGGAACGGCAGTGATGCTGCGTATCTTCGACCCCAAAGGATCGCTGGAAGCCATTCAGGCCCACCGGGTCAATGCCCTGGGCATGATCCCTACCCAGTACCGGATGCTCTGGGCACGTCCCGATTACGACCGATACGATCTTTCCAGTTTAAAAAATGCCGTTTATGCGGGATCGGCGGGAGACCTGCCCTTTCTCCGGCGTCTGCAGACCATGGCGCCCCGGATTTTTACCGGCATCGGCATGACCGAAAACGCCGGTTTCGCCACGATAACGCCGCCGGATATCCCCCCCGAGGAGATGGTTGGCCAGGTGGGACGGGCCTTTCCGGATCTGGCTGAAGTGACTATCCGGGAGCCCATGCAGCCGGACGGCAGTGCCGGAGCCGAACTCCCAACCGGTGAAATCGGTGAAATTTGCTACCATCCCCCCATTGTTTTCGCCGGTTATTACAACATGCCCGAAGAAACCGCCAACGCCGTTTCACGGGAAGGCATCCTGTACACCGGGGACCTGGGTCGATTCGAGGATAAGGGAGATTATCGGGCGTTGTATTTGAGCGGCCGAAGAAAATTCATGATCAAACAAAAAGGCTACAATGTTTTCCCCGATGAAGTGGAGGACCACATTGCGCGGATGGATGGCGTCGCTTCGGTCGAAGTCGTGGGCATGCCGCATGACATTTTCGATGAGGGCATTTTTGCCTTCGTCCAACCAGTGGCCGGTGCCACCGTTACCGCCGACCAGGTCATGTCTCATTGCAGGCAGATCGCTGCCTACAAACGACCCCAACATGTCGTGATCGGTGAGGCTGACGACGCTTTCCCACTCACCCGTACGGCCAAGGTGGACAAGCTGGCGCTCAAGGATCGGGCTGCGGACATGATAACGATGTTGAGGCGTGACGGCGGGTGGGACCGGCAGGCGTGAAGATCGTGGGCGAATCGGATAAACGTCGCCCATCTATCATAAAACGGGGATCACCCCGCACGGTTCAGGTCAGGGGCGCCTCCCAAAGCGCTGTCCGTTCCAAGGGGCCGGAAGATTGGCGATCTCAGTGATGTCATTCCCCGATGCCTGATAGCGTTCAATTAAAAACGGCGCACCGGTCGGTGCGCCGGTTGAGATCGCTTCGTGTGGATACGAAGCGATTAGACCTTGAAACTTCCCACAATGCTGTTCAGTTCCGCTGCCATGCGCTTAAGATCGTCGCCGCTGACTTTGACCTGGTCGCTGCTGTTGGCGATTTCGCCGGAACTCTGATTGACCACGTTAATGTCGCGGGTGATCTCGGCGGCCACCGTGGAACTCTGGCTGACGTTCTCGTTGACCTCCTGGATTCCCTGGGACGCCTGGGCGATGTTGCCGGCGATCTCTTTGGTTGCCGCGGACTGCTCTTCCACGGCAGTGGCGATGGTGCCGACGATCTCATTGACGCTTTTGATGACTTCCGAGATCTCGTTGATTCCCTTGACCGTGCCGTCGGTGCTGCCCTGGATGTTGCCGATCTTCTCCTTGATTTCCAAGGTGGCCGCCGAGGTTTGCTTGGCCAGCTCCTTGATCTCGTTAGCCACCACGGCAAAGCCCTTGCCCGCCTCGCCGGCTCGGGCCGCTTCGATGGTGGCGTTCAAGGCCAGCAGGTTGACCTGCTCGGAAATTTCGGTGATGGTTTCGACCACCTTGCCGATGCCCAAAGCGGCCTGGCCCAGCCCTTCCATCTGGCCGGAGGTCTCGCCGGCTTTCTGGACGGCCTGGTCGGATATGGCCCTGGCCTTTTCCGCATTCTGGGCGATCTCGTTGATCGTGGCGGTCATCTCCTCGGCGGCGGTGGCCACCATGGAAGTATTGGTGGAGGACTGCTCCATGGCGGCGGCCACGTTGTTCAGGTTGGCGCTCATCTCTTCGGCAGCGGTGGCCACGTTATTGGCCCGGCTGGAGGTCTCGCCGGCGCCGTGAGACATCTGCACCGCGATTTCGGACAGTTCCGCTGACGACCGGTCCACATCCTTGGAATTGACGGCGATTTTTTTGATCATGGCCTGCAGTTTTTCCAAAAAAGTGTTGAACCAGCCGGCCAGTTCGGCAATTTCATCCTTGGAGTCGATTTTGATGCGTTTGGTCAGATCCCCTTCACCTTCGGCGATGTCCTGGAAGCTGACGATCATCTCTTTCAGCGTTCGGACGATGCCGAAGGCGATGAACAGGCACAGGGCGATGATGGCCGTAAAAATGGCGCCAGAGACCAGCACCATGGTGGTGGTGCGCTTGGAGACCATGGATCCGATCTCTTCGGCCATATGTGCCTGGTAGGCGTCGATGTTGTCCAGGTAGACGCCGGTGCCGATCCACATCTGCGTTCCGGGGATCATCTCCGCGTAAGATAGTTTGGGCTGGTCGCCGGCACCCGGTTTGGGCCAGATGTACTGAACGAAGCCGCCGCCGGCTTTGGCCGCATCCCGCAAGGCCTGGGCCACTTTTACGCCGTTTTTATCGCTCACGCCTCCAAGATCCTTGCCGACGTTTTCCTTTTTTACCGGAAAGGCCACGGCCACAGTCCCCTCATACACAAAAAAATAACCGGAGCGGTCTTTCTCATAGATGATTTTATCGACCAGATTGCGAATGATGGTTTTTATCTGCTCCTTGTCCGTGGTCCCCTTGATGGCCGCTTCGGCCATCAGCGCCGCGCTGTGCGTGGCCAGATAGATTCTGGCTTTCTGGTCTTCCAGCATCACTTCGCCGGTGCTTTCAATGCCCAGATCCTTGACCCCGTTGCTGTTGCGCACGGAAAACATGACCATGGTGGCAAACAGCACCAAGATGGAGACGTTGATAATATACATTCGGCCTTTTACGGATAGTCGGTTGAGCATGGTGGATTTCCTCTCCATTAAAAAGTGGTGACACTGGATGGTATCGAATTTAAGATATTATTGGTTGTCCTTTCGAAACCTTTAGGTTTTTCGATGCGATTTTTCAAAATAGCGGTGCTGGATTGACGGCAGGAAAATCGTCGAATTCGAACCCTGTGCAAGATCCGATGGCAGCGGCAAGAAGGCAAGCCAAGCGATGAGAAAGTGCAGTAAAGCAAACCCTCCCGGCAATGGGACTTGTCAATTTCCCGTTAACCCGATAGGCTCTTGTATCGCATCTGCGGGAGGCATCGACTCGATGGTCAACGCGATCTAAAACCGTTCCATAGACTGGCAACCCTTTAATTTTGAGGCAACCATGGCAAACCTATCATACGGAATTGAAGGAAGCGTGGTGGTGGTCACCGGCGGCAGCCGGGGCATCGGCCTGGCCCTGGCAAAAATGCTGCTGGCGCAAAAGGCCGACGTGGTGATTTGCGGCAGAAAGCAGGACGGCCTGGATGCGGCGGTGGCCGAATTGGATGGCGGTGAGCATGTGCTGGCCGTCACGGCGCACATCGCCAGGCAAGCGGAGGTGGAGCGGCTCTTCGACCAGACGGTGGAACGCTTCGGCCGCGTCGATGCCCTGGTGAACAATGTGGGCATGAACCTGATCACGGGAGTGGTGGACGCCGAACCGGCCCTGTTCAACAAGATCGTCGAATCCAACCTGACCGGCACCTGGCTCTGTTCCCGCAAGGCGGCGCAGCTCATGCGGGGGCAAAAGGCTGGCAGGATCGTCAGCATCACCTCCATTGCCGCCCGTCGGGCCGCCCCGTTCATGGGTATTTACGGCATCGCCAAGGCGGCCATCGAGATGATGACCAAGACGCTGGCCCAGGAACTGGCGCCATTCAACGTCCAGGTCAATGCCGTGGCGCCGTGCATGGTGCGCACCGGATTTTCCCAACCCTTCTGGTCCAACGACGACCTGCTCAAGGAGATCGTCAAGACCATCCCCATGGGCAGGATCGCCGAGACCGCCGATGTGGTTCACCCGGTGCTGTTCCTGTGCTCGGAGGGGGCCGGATTCATCACCGGCCAGACCATCATGGTGGATGGCGGGGCCAGTGCGGTGTAATAACCGAGGCGATGAGAATACGGCAAGAATGGGAAAAACCGTATATTGTTGAATTGTTGAAAAATTGAAGCCGCTTGGACAAGGGTGTGACGCCAGGTCTGCTTGACCCGGCATCCAAGAATGATGGTGCCTGTAATTGCATAAGGCCTGCCGTTGACCATTACGAATAGGCCTTTTTTCGCCTTAGAAAATTGTATTTTTTTCAAACCACCCGAATTGGCTCTTGACCGATGGAGACAATCCATTCTATCGGTAAACATCAGCAACTTTTCATAGTCTCTTGAGTTCCAAGATTATTGCGACCGACGATTAACGGGTCGAACATGAGCCGCCAATCGTTGAACAGTGCTGGCCGGTTTTCAGGAATCAACGCTCAATTCGCAGACCGTCTTAAACGGTGCATGTTTTCAGCTATTTCTCAAACCCGGCAACCCAATTTCGCATTCACGACAGTCAGATGTGAGGATTGATATTTTTTCAATCGTAAAAAGTGACTCGTGATCCCGGACAGCCTTCGCGTATCGGATAATCCTTCCTCTCGCTCACAGATACCAGTGGCAAGGATGGTTTACCGCTGGCAACCATTCCGGCTCAATCAGCCGGCGCCAAATTGGCTACGTTTTCTGCGAATTGGGTCAGGAATGGGAAGCCTTCGGCACGATCCGGATGCATTTTTTGGTTATCATATTAATTCCTTTTAAATGAGGAGGGTGAAATGACGTATAGAAAGATGGTTGGGCCTGTCCTGGGGGCAGTGTTACTGATCGCGATGCCGGTCTTGGCCGGTGAAGGCCTGGTCAAGACAGTGGCCGATGGCTGCAAGACTGAACTCGAAACCTTCTGCAAGGATGTCACCCCCGGAGATGGCCGGGTTTTGGCCTGCCTTTATGCCCATGGCGACAAGCTTTCCGGAAAGTGCGAGTATGCCCTTTACGATGCAGCCGCGCAGTTGGAGCGGGCGGTGGCTGCGTTAGCGTATGTGGTCAACGAGTGTGCCGATGATCTCGAACGATACTGCAGTGACGTCCCTGCCGGACAGGGACGACTCTTGGAGTGTATCAAAAAAAATGACACCAAGGTCAGTGCGCGCTGCAAGGATGCAATCAAGGAGGTCGGATTGGGAGAGTGACCCATGTTCGCTGTCGCGGTTCAAATCAGGAATCAAACGCAAGGAGGCAAGCATGGACAAGTCAAGGCTGTTAACGATTGGAGTGTTGGTTACCCTTATTGTTCTCCCACTTCTCTCGATGGCCGAAGCAACGAGTGCGGAACCATCTGGATTGGATGAGGCGTTGGCCATCGCGTACTTGGAGAAAAGGGTTCCCCAGGATACAGGCTCATGTCTGGTAGACCAGATGAAAATCGATATTATCGGCATCAGCGACCTCGTACCAGGCCATCAGACGGAGGTATTTTATAAGTTCGACTATAATTTACGGTGCAATAGAGGTTCCGAGGCCAAAAAAGGTCAAGGCGTTCTGCGGGCTTCTCGATTAAGAGATGGGAATTGGATCGATCGGGAGACGTTTACGTTGATCTCGAAATAGTCATTTGCTGATAAAATAAAAATCCGTTTGTCCTCAAATTACAGAAGGGCCCGTTTCCAGATGGAGCGCACACGGTAGCGGAACCGCTGTTTATTTTCGCGACCCGGAAGGCAACCTTGTTGAGTTGCGTTATTACGATCGACACCACCGTTCAGACAAGTGTCTCCTGGGGTCCTGATAACGCCTTGATTTTTTTGTTTTTGGGGACGGACCAGTCTGGCATCCGTCAATATATCAGCCATCGATGCAGGTCACCGATTCCCTTTCAATCCGATTCCACCCTGAAGAACCCTTCCTCGAATTCCGGTCGGTTCTGGTAGCGGGCCATGAAAAAGCCGGGCAACTGGTCAATGTTGTCGAACAGGCCCGGATCGGCTTCGATGCCGGCCCGGTGAAGGGCCTTGACGATATCTGACGGTCGCGGCGGGCAGCCTTTGACGGCGATCATCTCGTTGATCTCCGGGTTGTGTTTGTGCTTCTGATACATGCATTTGCCTAAAAGGATGGTTTTCTGCATCCCCGGCGTCGGTTCCATCCGTTTGCCCGTGAGGACTTCCAGACGGTCCCATGCCTGCCCTCTCCAGGCAAAGCGAATGGCCGTCAGCGTCAGGCCGTTGAGCTGGCTGCAGTAGGTGCACATGGTGTCGTCATACTTGCGGTAGAACACGCCCTGGATGCCCTGTTTGGCCAGGGCCAGGGGCAGTTCGCCGGTTTCGTCGCTGGCGTATGGAAAGTCAAAGCGGTGGCTGCTGGCCAGACGTTCGATTTGCTCGCCCACCACCTCGACGTCGGAAAGATCCGTCGGACGGCCGCGGTTGGCGGCAGCCATGGCCAGGTGGGGCACCTGGTCCGGTTCGTGGCCGAGGAGTTTGGCGCCCACCATGTCGGCCGACAGGATATCCGTCGAGGCCACCAGGATGTCGCTTCTGCGCATGCTGCCGTCGGGGCCGGGGCCGCGTTCCAGGGTATAGATGCCGTCGATGAGGGTAAAGACCGGCGGAAGGCGGTCGGCCAGGCGGGCGACCATGAAATCGAGGTTCTTCACCGGATCCGGATTGTGGCAGCGTTTGCGTGAAGGGATGTCGATGGTGCCTTTGAGGTTTTTTATGCCCAGGCTCACCACCGTCTGGTTATGGGCCTTCATGGCCGGCAGGTCCACCACCAGGTCGCTGTGCAGAATGTCCGTGTTGAAGTTCAGGGCGATGCCGTCTCCCAGGTCGACCGTTTCGAACGGCCGCTGGAAGATGTTGATGGTCTTGACCCCGTATCGCCGTTTCAGGGTGTGGTAACCCAAGGTCTCGAAAGCGTGGGCCGGCGTCTCGACATCTTTGGGATTGTGGGTGACCATGCCTTCGCCGATGGTAATATCGTCCACCCCCTTCTCCTTGAGCAGGATGACCATGTCTTCGACCACCCGTGAGGTGGTGATGACCCCCCATTTGGGGAAGGCCACCGCCTTGGTCCAGAAGACGATGTTGGGTTTGATGAAAACCCGCATGCCGGGCTTGACCTGCGCCAGGCCACGGCAGCGGTCCACCGCCTGTCTTACCGACTCCAGGGGTGACTGATAGCGAACAACGGCAACGATAGATGACATCTTGTATGATCCTTTGGGGCTTTAGCAGGCCGTTGAAAAAAGGTCATGCGCACAGGCAAGACAAGGCAAAATCCGGCGAAAAAGCGCAGTTTATGGGTGATAAATGAGCATTTTGAGTCGAATTTTAACGCCATATGGCCAAGCGCAATCGTTATTCAACAGCCTGTTAGAGGGTAGCATGAAAGAACAGACGCCATCCTATTTCGCCTTTGCGGGATGTACAAGGGAAAATGAATGGTTGTCCAATATCCTTGACGATCGCGATGGGGATAGTATAGATTCCCTCAAAATTAAATGTGAATGCCGGGCGGCCTCGGGCCTTCGACCCGGTTTCGACACACTCGCCAGTGAAACCGGACTGCATTTCGCTGCCTTCCCATTCTTCTGATGGCTCTCCGGTCGATGTCATCCAACGCAATCCGGCAACCACGGCAACAACA
The DNA here is from genome assembly GCF_055467485.1 of Desulfosarcina sp. Taxonomy (NCBI): domain Bacteria; kingdom Pseudomonadati; phylum Thermodesulfobacteriota; class Desulfobacteria; order Desulfobacterales; family Desulfosarcinaceae; genus Desulfosarcina; species Desulfosarcina sp. Next base: position 50,807 of record NZ_JBUOIV010000037.1, read on the forward strand.
AGAAGGTGTTCAGATGATTGAATTATACTTTGTCCGGCATGGCCAGGCGTCCTTCGGCCAACCGGCGTACGATCGCCTGTCCCCATTGGGAGAACGGCAGGCGGCGCTCTTGGGCAGGCATTTTCATAAAAACGGGATCCGCTTCGATGCCGTCTACTCCGGTGCACTGCGGCGGCATATCCAGACAGCCACGATCGCCATGCGCCAGGGCAATGGCGACGGGCCACCGGAGATAACCATAGACGCGGACTTCAACGAGTTCGACAGCTCTGACCAGATGATGAACCGGCTGTTCAGCGTAATCCAGGAAGACCCCCTGCTGTCCGAGCAGATGAAACAGATTCATACCGACCATGGTGCGATCGGGCGCATCTTCGACATCGCTGAAAAATCGGAAATGATGCCTGTCGAGGTCGCTGCGCGCCTACGCCTGGCCCAGCAGTTCAGGGAGCGGATCAGCGGCGCCATCGACAACCTGGTGAAAAAGGTGGGGGACAATAAAAAGGTGGTGGTGTTCACCTCCGGCGGGCCCACCGCCGTAGCGCTGCGGCAGACGCTGGACACCTCCAGGGAGCAGACGATCCGCCTGGGGTGGGAATTGCGCAACACCTCCATTACCGTTCTGCGCCACCATCAGGACCAGCTGTGGCTGGTGCTCTTCAACTGTGTGGCCCACCTGGAGGCCCAAAACGATCCGGACCTGATCACCTATATCTAACCGCCTGTCCGCTTCAGCCGGCCAACCAATGGGGCGAGGACAAAGCGGCGTCGTGTGGCCGCCTGTCCATGGATGCTTGCCGCCAGGAACGCTTTCATCTGTCGGTCGATCTGCTCCCGGATCCCTGATGCAGCTGCCCGCTTTTTTCTTTTAAACCTCGTTTCCTGAGCTGAAGCACGCAAAAAATTGATCATATGAGCCAGAAAAGGAAAAACGGAATAAAAGCACCCGCTTTTTCTTGACAAGGCCCCTGTCGAGCTTCTAAGAGGGGCACGATTTTAAGGCGGCGGTTTGAGCATGCGGCCGCGCACGAGCGTTGAACCCACGTTGGGGGAAGATTCATGGCAAAAGCAAAATTGAAGGACCACCGGATCAACCGGGACTGGTGCAAGGGCTGCGGGATCTGCGTGGCGTTTTGTCCGAAGACGGTGCTGGAGCTGGACGACAAGGACAAGGCGGTGGCGCCGCGGCTTTCGGACTGCATCGCCTGCCGGCTGTGCGAACTGCGCTGTCCGGACCTGGCCATCGAGGTGGAGACGGAGGACGGAGGTCAGAAGACAGAGGACGGATGACAGATGTCAGAGGACAGCGGACGGAAGTCGGACCTCGGATCTCGGATCTCGGACTTCAGACCTCGGCCCTCAGGTCCATGAAGCCCTTTTAGCATAATCAAAACGACCAAACAGCAATAGGCAAACCCATGACCAGACAAGTCAAGTTCATCCAAGGCAACGAGGCCTGCGTGGAAGGGGCCCTTTACGCGGGCCTGGAGTTTTTCGCGGGCTACCCGATCACGCCGTCGACGGAGATCGCCGAGCATCTATCCAGACGGCTGCCGCAAAAGGGCGATCATCGGCGCGTCGCTGACGGGCAAAAAGGTGCTCAC
>NZ_JBUOIV010000038.1:0-52312 GCF_055467485.1 Desulfosarcina sp.
TTTAGAGCTAAGATGCCGGTAGATTTGATAACCGCAGGGACCGGCTTCATAGACGAATCGAAGTTCAACTGTTTTGGATCGCAACTTCTCAATAACTTTGTTTAATGCATCGAGCGTGCTGTCGATTTTCCCGTAGGATCTTACTTTATCGTTTGATCGACCAGGTGCTAATGCAACGTCAATCGTGTTTTGGTGGACATCCAACCCAATGTATAATACTTTTGTCTTCATGGCCTGCCTCCTTGGTTGTGGCTCTGAGCCGTTATGACCGAATGGTTCACACAGCTTAACCCATGTCGCAAGGGGCAGGCCTTTCAAATATTATGTCTATTAGTCCCTCCATGAGCACAAAAGTGGCCGACCACTAAATCTGGTGGTTGCCCTTTTTCGACGATTGGTTGATTTTCAATTGGATATCGCAAGGAAAATCTGAGAGTGATTTATCCAACGCATCGTAGCAAAGGAACCCATCACCACGATGGCAATATCCTTGTCACCGATGTTCGCCTGAACAGCGAAGGCGGGCCTGGCGGGCAGCCCGAACGACACCGACCGCTCAAATCCCCAGGTAGGCCTCTTTTATATGGGGATCGGCGAGCAAGTCGGCAGCGGCGCCCTCCATGGCCACGCGGCCATGCTCGAGCACATATCCGCGGTCGCTCAGGGAGAGGGAGTGGTTGACATCCTGCTCCACCAGGAGCACGGTGGTGCCCTGGTCGGCAATTTTACGAATGGTCTCGAAGATGCTGTTCACCAGAACCGGTGCCAGCCCGAGCGACGGTTCGTCCAGCATGAGAATCCGGGGCATGGCCATCAGCCCCCTGCCGATGGCCACCATCTGCTGCTCACCGCCGGAAAGGGTCAAGGCCATCTGATTCTCGCGCTCGGCCAGTCGCGGCAGCATGGCGTACACCTGCTTCAAGGTCTCTTCCTTGTGCATGTCCGCCCGCTTGTTGTAGGCCCCCACGATCAGGTTGTCCTTGATGGTCATGAGCGAAAACAGGCGCCGCCCCTCGGGTACGTGGACGATCCCGCAGCCCACGATCTCCTCGGGCGGGAGCGTCTGGATCGGGCGGTCGTCGAAAATGATTTCTCCGCCGGCCGGTTTGATGAGCCCCGAAATGGTGCGCAGCAGCGTCGATTTGCCGGCGCCGTTGCCGCCGATGATGCTGACCACCTCGCCTTCCGCCACGTTCAGGGAAAGATCGAAAAGGACCTGGACATCACCATAAAAGGCATCGATATTCCTGATCTCAAGAAATGCCATACTCCGCTCCTAGATAGGCTTTGATCACGTTTTCATCGGAAGCCACTTCTTTGGGTGTGCCCTCGGCGATTTTATTGCCGAAGTGGATGACGACGATCCGGTCGGAAAGGGCCATGACGGCCCGCATGATGTGCTCGATGACGAAGATCGTGACCCCTTGTTGCCGGATGTGCTGGATGACGCCCACCACCTCGTCGACTTCGGCCGGCCGCAACCCGGCCATGACCTCGTCCAGCAGAAGCAGCCTGGGGTCGGTGGCCAGGGCCCTGGCGATTTCGAGCCGTTTGCGGTCGGCGATGGTCAGGTTGCCCGCTTTCATATCCTTCTTGTCGGTAAAATTCAGCGTGTCCAGCACCGTCAGGGCCTTTTCGCGGGCCTTCTCGGTCTTGTCGGTGGTGGCGAATGCGCCCACCATGACATTGTAAAGCACGCTTTTCGTGGCGAACGGTTTGACGATCTGAAAGGTCCGGGCCAGTCCCTTCTTGCAGAGCGTCCACGGCTTTTGCCGGTTGATCACCTCGCCGCAGAATCTGATCTCGCCTTCGGAGGGGGTATGCACGCCGGCGATACAGTTGAATGCCGTGGATTTGCCTGCGCCGTTGGGCCCGATCAACCCTAAGATTTCGCCCTCGTCAATGTGCAGGTCGAGATGATCGACCGCGGTCAGCCCGCCAAATCGCATGGTGATGTCGTTTACTTCAAGAATTCTCATGTACCACCCTCTTTTTGAAGCTATCCGCCAGTCTGGTGACGATGTGGCCATAAACCCGGGAAAGCGGCTCCTGAAGACCCCTGGGTTGGTAGATCATCACCAGGATCAGTACGACCCCGTAAATGATCAAATGCATACCCGGCAGCGAATCAGCGAAATAGATCCTGGAAAAATCGCTGACCGGCCGCAGCAGCAGCGCGCCGAGCACCGGACCGGCAATGGACCCCCTGCCCCCGATCAGGGCAATGAAGGCGATCTCGAACGACGTGTCCAGGGAGATGATGCTGCGGGGATGAATAAAGAGCGAGAATTGCGCATAAAAGGTGCCTGCCAGGGCGGTGAGAAACGAACTCATGGCCATGGCCACCAGCTTGGCCCGTGATACATTCACGCCCAGGGCCATGGCGGCCTCGGGCTCCTCCCCGCCGGCATTCAGGTAGTATCCCAGCTTGGACCTGGAGATAAACCAGGTCAGCGCCAATACGGCGATCAGCATCAGCAGGATAATATAGTAGTAAGGCTCCTTGCCGGAAAACATGAAATTGGCCAGCCCCGTGTTGAGTGGCGGGATCTGGAGGCCCCGGGGACCGTTGACCTTGAGCGGCCCGAGGTAATCGATATTCTCGACCATGACCCGGAAGCCCTCGGCAAAAGCGATCGTGGCCAGGGCGAAGTAGGCACCGCGCATCTTGAAGGTCGGCAGACCGATCAGCACCCCCACGGCCACGGAGATGAGGCCTCCGATCAGCATGCCGATCCATGGGCTCACGCCATACTGCAGGGAAAGGATGGTCGACGAATAGGCGCCGATGCCGATGAAAACCGCATGGCCCAGGGGCAGGACCCCGGCGAATCCACCGACCATGTTCCAGGAAGTGGTGAGGTAGGCGTAAAAATAAATCAGGACGATGATGTGAAGCCAGGTCGGGCTGTTGACGATCAGCGGCAGGCCGAATGCGAGCACCGCAACCGATACCAGCAGCACCTTGTTGATCGTGTCCTTGATCACCGCCGTGGCCATCGAATCGGCCGATTCCTCCGGCACCCCGGCATTCGCGCCTTCTGTTTCCGGCTTCTCAGGTGCTGTGAATTCCTTACCAGTCATATTTGACTCCGAACAAGCCCGAGGGTTTGATGAAAAGGACCAGCAGAAAAAGTCCGTACACAATGGCTTCGGTCCATGTGGCGGTCATGAACTGGGGCCCGATGGATTCGATGAGCCCGATGATCACGCCGCCGATGATCGCCCCGTGGATGCTTCCCAGCCCGCCCAGGACGACGATGATAAAGCCCTTGATGTCGAAGAGAACGCCCACGGTGGGGAAGATGTTGTAAAATGGAATCAGGGTGACGCCGGCGATCCCGGTCACGGCGGCCCCGATGCCGAACGCCAGATTGTAGATCTTGAATTGATTGATGCCGGAGAGGCTTGCCGCATCGCGATCCAGGCTGGTCGCCCGGATGGCGCGACCCGTCCGCGTGCGCTGGAAAAAGTAATAGACCCCGACGGCCGTGACGACGGCGGTCACGCATCCCCACAACTTGGGTACGGAAATGAAAATTTCGCCGATCTCGATCATTTGTCCTTTCAGGGGATTTTCCGCAATCGACCGATACTGGGGACCGAACAGCAGCAGGGTCAGATTGTCGAGGACGTACCAGACGCCGGTGGTCACGATGATCACCGTCAGCGGCTCGCGGACATCCTTTTCGGCTTTGAAAATAGGCTTGATCACAATATCCTGGAGAAAGTAGCCGAAAAGAAACATCAGCGGGAGGACGAAAATCAGGGAGAGATAGGGATGCAGCCCGGTCAGCGTCACCGTCCAGAAGGCAATATACATCCCGACCATCAGCAGGGAACCGTGGGCAAAGTTGACCACCTTGAGCACCCCGAAAATGATGGTCAGGCCGAGTGCGGTCAATCCATATATGGATCCCATCATGATTCCGTTAATTGCATCTTCGATGAAATAGATCATCCGTCCCTCCACTTCGCATGATTGGCGATCCTCGCCGAATCGTCGTCCCCATGGGGTTCGCCTATACCGAAAACCGTGATGCCGGGAATGCAGGCGCAATGGCCGCGGGCAGTGATTGAGCGGCATGCCGCACGATCATGGCGAATCGGCCGCTTTCTCGATCAGGGCCCCTGGCAGTCGGCCTCAAGGCCGCCACGACTGCGTCAGCCGTCCGCCCGCCGGCACTTCGCTTCCCATGGCCGCCACATTCGCGCGCATCATGGCGGCCATGGGGGCAAATATCGTCAGGGCTTGGGGAACACCGGTTTGTATCCGGCTCTTCTGGCGCTCATGGGCCAGCACGAGATCCGTTCCAGGCCATTGCCGATGTCATTGATCTGAACCATGACCAGGGAGGCATTGGCGTTCTGTCCGGTTTCGTCGAAGTTGACCGCGTCGTAACCGACGATCATGCCGGGCCCGTCCTTGAGTTCGATGTCGGCAAGCGTCTGCCGGATCTTGGCCGGGTCGAGGCTGCCGGCCTGCTCCAGGGCCTCCTTGATCAGGTACATGGCCAGGTAGGCGTCCACGGCCTCACCGGTCAGGTTGGTGCCGTATTTGTCTTTGTATCGTTGGTTGGTTTCTTTGGCACCGGCCTTGTTGACGTCGGTTTCCCACTCCACGATATCGAAGATGTACCGGGCATTGTCGCCGGCCGCCTGCATGAACGAGGGATCCGCATGGCCGCCGCCGCTGGTGATGATCGCCTTCAGGTTGACCTTGTACTCGGCCAGGGTGTTGGTCAGCAGAATGGCATCGGCGGCATTGGAGACCAGCATCAAAACGTCTGCCCGGGAGCGGCGGATTTTCTGGACCACGGGGCTCAGGTCGGTGGCGGTAGACGGATACGGTTCGTCCAGGACCACCTCATAGCCGCCTTCCTGGGCCAGCTGTTTCCACTGTCCGGCGAACCCTTTGCCCCAGTCGCCGTTTTCATAGACGAAGGCCAGTTTCTTGACCTTGGTATTGAATTCCTTTTCCATGTCCTTGAGAAACGAGAACTGATCCCGGGTCCACCACGAATCCTTGGCGGCGATCCTGAACACATTCTTGAATCCCTGCTCCGTAATCTTGTCCGACACGGACACCGGCACGATAAAAGGGACCCCATAGCGTTCGGCGACGGCCGTTGTCGGATAGGTGACGGCGGAGTTCCAGCAACCGGTGAGCACATTCACCTTTTCGGTATTGATGAGTCTTTCGGCCTCGGCCACACCTTTTTCGGGTTTCGACTCCGAATCGGCAAAGAGCAGTTCAAGTTTGGCTCCGCCAAGAGACTTGATGCCGCCGGCGGCATTGATCTCTTCAACCGCCATCTCCCGGGCGTTCTTGCCCTGCTGCCCGACGGAGGCAGACGGCCCGGACAGGGGGATGATATTGCCGATCCTGACGACGTCGTCAGCGGCCATCGCCGGTGCGGCGGCAACGGCTGCGATCATGAAAAAACCGATTCCCAATGTGGTCAGTATGCCCATCCATCGCGTACGTTTGTTGTTCATCTCCTTGGCCTCCTTGATTGGGTTGAGTTCCGCTGCTCTCAGCCTGCCCGGGGCAGGCCATCCAGGTGGGTGATCCGGATACACCATCCGATCGTTTGCCATAATGGCTATGGCAACAGCCGTGCCAACCGGCCGAGGGTGTCTCAAGCATCTGAATGTAAAGGGAATGAGCGGATCGAAGGGGATCGAAAGACCGGGGAATGGTCGGGCGGGTCAACGTGGCCGGTCAACCTTGGTTGACCCGGTCAACCAAGGTTGACCGGGTCAGGCTTTTCTTTTTTTGAGCCGTTTGTTCAAGGCCTGCTTGGAGATTCCCAACAATTTCGCCGCTTCGCTCTGATTGTTGCCGGAGGCTTCCAGGGCTTGGTCAACCGCATAGCCGGTCAATTGCGTGAGGGTGGGAAACTGCCCGAAAATCGACTCGAGGGAAACCGGCAGCCCTGGCGAGGACGTCGGGTTGCCGGGCGTCTGTCCCGGATGGAGCCGGTCGATGATGTCGTGCTCGGTCAACGTGTCTGAATGACACTGGGCCACCGCATCGTATATATACGTCTTCAGTTCGCGAACATTACCGGGAAAGGGCAGGGACGCAAGCACGTCCAACAGACTGTTGCTGACGATGGCGATATTCTTGCCCATGCGTTTCGCCGCCTGGTCCGCAAGAAAGGCGACCAGCAGCGGGATGTCCTCCAGCCTTTCCCTCAACGGCGGGATCCGGATCAGGTGGGTGGAAAGCCGGTAATACAGGTCGATGCGGAATTTATCCGCCATTCCGCTAAGATGGTTGACGGTTTGGTTGGTCGCGGCAACAACCCGTGCACGGCACTTTCTGGGGTGGTCGTCGCCGAGCGGGTAATAGACCCCTTCCTGGAGCAGTCGCAGCAGTTTGACCTGGGAGGTCTTGTTCAGATCGCCGATTTCATCCAGGAACAAGGTTCCCCCAGCGGCGCTTTCAATCAACCCGGTGCGGTCTTTTTCGGCACTGGTATAAGCGCCTTTTCGGTGGCCGAACAGGGTATCTGAAAAAAGCGTGTCATCCAGGCCCGACACATCCACGGCCACAAATTCTCCGTTACAGCCGCAGACATCATGAATGGCCCTGGCCAGCAACTCTTTACCGGAACCGGTCTCCCCCGTTATCAACACGGGCTGGCCGCTGGCGGCAATCGACTCGATATAGTGAAACAGGCTGATCATCATACGGTTGTTGGTAATGATGGCGGAAAAGTGTTCGGGGTGCCGCAGTTGCTTGTGGAAAGTGAGCCCTTTCAACGTCATGACTTCATTTCTCAACGACGAAATTTCGAGGGCGTTTCTCAATGCGGATCCGAAAGTCTCGAGATTGATCGGTTTGACCAGGTAGTCATGGGCGCCGAGCTTGAGGCATTCCACGGCCATTTCGATATCTGAATTGGCCGTACAGATGATCACCGGCGTCTGGGGATAGGTTCCGCGGAGTTCGGCCAGCACCGCTTTGCCGGGCTTGTGGGGCATGTTCAAATCGAGAAAAACGATGCTTGGATGGCGGTCTTCGAGCACGGCCAGCAGGTTTCTGCTGTCGCTGACCGTGGTGATATTTTTTATCCCCATGGACTGGAGAAGGAAGCTGTAGGCATCCAGTTCCGACTGTTCGTCGTCGACCAGGATGACGTGGGTCTGCACATCGGAGAAATTAAGCATGCCGTTTGCCTTTCAGGTCCGACAGGGGCAACCGTATCGTAAACCGGGCCCCGACGGGCAGGTTCTCGACCGAAATCTGCCCGAGCATTTCCTTTTCGACGATCCGCTTGGCCATGTAAAGCCCGATGCCTGTCCCGGTGGCCGTTCCTTTGGTGGTGAAGTAGGGGGTGAACACTTTGGTCAGCAGCGACTCCGGGATGCCGCAGCCGGTATCCCGGATCTGCAGGACGAGGGCGCTCGCCTCGGTCTTCACGTGCAGGTCGATCATCCGGGGAAATTGATCCTGGCCGGTTTGTTCAGCCTTCTCCTTGATGGCATCTTTGGCATTGGAAATGATGTTCACCAGAACATGCACGAATTCATTCTTGTAGCCGAAGATAAATCGTTCCTGGACTTTTGCGAGGTCGTTGATCTCCAATGTGATGGCATTTTGCCGCAGTTGGGGGTTGATCAGTTTCACCGCGCTTTCAATGGCATCCTGAACGTCAAAGGCCTGTTTGGACTTGGAGGGTCGGAAATATTGCCTGAAGTCATTGATGGTCAGGGACATGAACTGAATCTGGGAGTCGGCTTCCTTGACCAGTTTCTCGATGAATTCCTTGGTGATGAGGTGATTGTAAAAAGCACTCGGCAGGCTGGCGATATACGTGGACAGGGCATTCAAGGGCTGGCGCCACTGGTGGGCGATGGCGCTGAGCATTTCACCCATCGCCGCCATTTTTTGAACCTGGCGAAGCTCATGTTCGGCGTTGGCTCTTTTGGAAATATCCCAGATGCTGTAAAGGGTCACTGTCTCGCTGTCGAGCTGCAGGGTCTTAAGCCCCACTTCGGCGGGAAACTCCGTCCCATCCGAGCGCTTGAAGGCCCACTCGAAAATGACCTGCTCCCCGGACGCCAGCCGTTCGATGATCTGATCGAACTTCGATCGACTCTCCTGCCCATCCTGCTGAACATCCGATGACAGGTCCAGCATCGTTTGGCCGATAATCTGCGCATGGTCGTATCCAAACATGACCATCGCCTTTTGATTGCACTCGATGAAGCGAAAGTGCTTGCTGAGCATGATGGCATTGGTCGCCACGTTGAACAGGGTCTGGTAGCGCGTCTCGATCTCTTTTCTCCGGCTGATTTCACCGATCAGGTCTTTGTCCTTGCCGGATACGATTTCCTTGTGCTGCCTGACGATCCTTTCGAACCGCCTTTTGGATATCACCAGAATCAGGACACTGCCGACGACGACCAGGCACAGGAGCGCGATGAGAACCCCCAGTATCTTGAACACCATGCCCATGGCGAACAGCATGGCCGTGTTCTTGGCCAGCGTGTGGGCCTCTTTTTTCAGAACCGTCGTACACAAAAACCAGTCCGTATAGGTCAGTTTCTGAAAAGAGAGGATCTTGTCTTCTCCTCTGTACCGATAGTCGTATGAACCTGAACCGGCGGTATTGAAGACGGTCAGAATCTGATGCAGGCTTTCATCCGATTCCTGAATTTTGGTGGTCATCAGCAGGGCTTCATCCGGATGCACGAGCACCGTGCCCTGGTTGTCGATGATGAAGGTATAACCGGATTTTCCGATCTTGACGTTCATCACATTCTGCCTGAGCGTATCCAATATGATGTCCGCGCTGACCACCCCTACGAAGTCATTGTCCACGACCAACGGCCGGACAATGGCGATGACCATTTTATTGGTGGTCATATCCACATAGGGCGTCGTGAAGGTCGTGTGATTGTCGGCAATCGCCTTCTTATACCAGGGGCGAACCCTCGGATCATACCCGTCGGGAGGGATCCAGTCGGCACCGTCAATCATCGTGCCGTCCTTCAAACCGATATACACGTCGGAAAAGTTGCCGGCTGCCATGGCCATCTTTAACAGTCTGAGGATTTGCGGATTGTCGGCAATGGGGATCTGCTGCACGACGGCCGCCGTGGCATCGACGATCCGCACGTGTTGGGATAGCCATAGGTCAACGGTTTTCGCAGCACCCGCAGCAATTTGCTGCTGGTGATTGTCGATCGTTTTTTCAGTGACCAGCCGTGTGCTGTTGTAGGTTACACCGGCCAGGATCAGGATGACCACCAGCCCGATTGACACCCACACATAGGTTTTCTTGTGATCCATGATTTTTCCCATTGAACCCTCCCCGCGGCAAGCCGCGGGAAACCTTCACCGCAAGGACGAAAATCGATTTCCTGTTCGCTCGCCAACCCCGCCGCAAGCGACGGGGAACGTGCTCGCTGTCGCGGTTCAAGCGCAGTGACGGGCGGCTGTACCATCTCCAGATAGCGGGCGGCTATCCTGATCGACAAGCGCCTGCAACCGGAGCGGTTCCATAGGGCGCTACTGCGACGCGACCATGGTTTGGCGGCCTGCCGCGACGTCTATTCTCCCCTTCTCCTTTACAATGAAACCCTTCCCATAACAACAACCATGCCGACCAAGGCCCAATCATGACTTCACTCGAGGGTTTCATGCAGGCGGCAGTCAAGTTGAACCCTCCCCGCGGCAAGCCGCGGGGAATCTTCACCGTAAGGACTAAAAATCGTTTTCAGTTCGCTCGCTAACCCAGCCGCAAGCGGCGAGGAATGCGCTCGCTATCGCGGTTCAAATCGGTCTCTCCGGATTTTCCCTCCGATGCCCGTTGAGCGGCGGGCAGCCGGTTCGGGGAACCTTTCCGCCCACTCTCTTTAATTGTAAAACTTTTGTCAAATTTGAAATAACCATGTACTATCAAGATGTTGTGCGCTAACTGAAATCAGTCGATCAACCTGGCAATCCTAATCTTATTTTCTGATACCGGGGCGTACCATGCGAGAAGAATGCATCTATGCCATGCTGCGGGGCATCAACAGGCTCAGCCGCCTGTTTTATCGGTTCGACATCCGCTGGGTCCACCCGCCCCCCCCGCAGCCCTGGCGTGGTCTGCGCCTGGTGGTTTTCCTCAACCACACCAGCCTCTACGAACCCCTGTTCGTCGGCGGGTTTCCCGATGAATTTATCAGACGCATCGCCTTTAAGGGCCTCATGCCCGTGGCCGACAAAGCCACCCGGCGGCCTGTCATGGGGTTTTTTTTCCGCATGGTGGCCAAAAATGTAGTCGCCGTCACCCGCAAAAACGACCGCACATGGAATCAGGTACTGGCCACGATGAAGCCGGACAGCATGGTGGTCATCATGCCCGAAGGCCGCATGATGCGGGCCAATGGCCTGGACAAGGACGGCCGGCCCATGACCGTGAGGGGCGGCATCGCCGACATCATCGGCAGCATCCCGCAGGGACGGATGCTGCTGACCTACAGCGCCGGCCTGCATCACGTGCAGACACCCGGCCAACGCATCCCCAGAATCTTCAAGACCCTGCGCATGCAGCTGGAAACCGTTGACATCGCCGCCTATCGCAGCCGGCTGATGGACCGGCACGGACCGGACGGTTTCAAGAAAGCCCTGATCCGGGACCTTGAATACCGCCGGGACCGCTATTGCTTCGGCCTTACACCGGCACCTGCCCCGCTCTGTGCAGCCGCCCTTGGATAAGCACCGATACCGTCACATTCTGGTCCTGGCCGACATCGAGGGCAGCAGCGGCTGCGGCAGCTACCGGGCTTCATCGTTTCTGACCAAACCCTGGGCGCGGGCCTGCGCCGCCATGTCCCGGGATGTGGACGCCGTGGTCAAGGGCCTTTTCGATGCCGGTGTCGAGCGGGTGACGGTCAAGGACTTTCACCGCACCGGCTACAACCTCGTACCGGAGATGATCGACCGTCGCGCCCGGGTCGTCAGCGGTTATTATCAAGGTCCCGTGCCGGGCCTGGGTGATCCCAAGGACGCCGATGCACTGATGATGATCGGCATGCACGCGGCAGCGGGCACCCATGGATTTTTGGCCCACACGCTGACCTCGCGCCTGGCCTCGCTGACGGTGGCCGGCCGTCCCCTGGCGGAAGTGGAATTGTTCGCCGCATCCCTGGCGCCCCACGGCATCCCGGCGGTGTTCTTTTCCGGCTGCCCGGTGGCCTGCTCCCAGGCCAGCGAACGCATAACGGGGATTCACACGTTTCCCATCGACAAGACTATCCCGCCGGAAGCCCTGGATGCGGGCCGATGGCGAAACGGCCTGGCACGAACGGCCACTGAATCGCTGGCCGACGTTTCCGTGAAGCCGTATCGTCCCGCCGGCGCCTTCCATGCCGACATCACCATTCGGGACGGAGCGGCGGCTGCCGCAAAGATGGCCGACCCGTGGGGGTTTGAACGCTGCGGCGCAACGGTGCGTATCGACGCCGAGGATATTCACGATCTGTACACCAGCCTGATCCGCCTGTGCTACCTGCCACCGCTGGCCGAAAAGACCCTTCCCTACAGCCTGAATCTGTACAATCTGGTCGGTCGCCTGGGAAGAATATGGGTCCGCCGCCGGTTGAAGATCGAGTCCCGACATTGACACCCGGACCGCCTTCCTCTATACCTCCACCCGGAAAGAGATCTCTGCAACCCTGATGAAAATGGACCGTCGACTGGTGATGGCCTATTGAAAAATCAGATTTCAGACGGGTTTGTAAAAAGTTCGAGATCAAGGTGTGCAAATCCTGAGGAGTGAGGCGTACTTGCTGTACGCCGCAGTGACGAGGGATGCAGCGTAACGCAGATATCGGGGTTTTTACAAAGCCGTCCAATATAACTAAATGATTAGTATCGACAACCTGCACAAGAGCTTTGGCGGCCGCGTGCTTTTCGACGGGGTCAGCTTCAAGATCAATTCAAAGGAGCGCATCGGCCTGGTGGGGCGCAACGGCCACGGCAAGTCGACCCTGTTTCGCATCATCGTCGGCGACGAAGGCTATGATGAGGGGGCCGTCACCATGCCCAAAGGGTACCGCATCGGCCACGTGGAGCAGCACATCCAGTTCACCGAAAATACGGTGCTGGCCGAGGGCATGAAAGGATTGATCGCATCGGAAAAAGACCACCACTGGAAGGTGGAGAAAATCCTGGCCGGGTTGGGGTTCTCCGACGGTGACATGGTCAGGAGCCCCCATGATTTTTCCGGCGGGTTCCAGGTGCGGCTCAACCTGGCCAAGGTGCTGGTCTCGGAACCGGACCTGCTGCTGCTGGACGAGCCCACCAACTACCTGGACATCACCTCCATCCGCTGGATCGAAAATTTTCTGCTCTCCTGGCCCCATGAACTGATGCTGATCACCCACGACCGGGGGTTCATGGACAAGCTGGTGACCCACACCGTGGGCATTCACCGCAAAAAGGCCAGGAAGATCGAAGGCAATACGGAAAAATACTACGACCGCATCGCCCAGGATGAAGAGATTTACGAAAAGACCCGGCTCAACGACGAACGCCGCGAAAAGGAGATCCGCCTGTTCATCTCCCGGTTCCGGGCCAAGGCCCGACTGGCCAACATGGTCCAGTCCCGGGTCAAGACCCTGGCCAAAATGGAGAAAAAGGACAAGCTGGAGCAGGCCAAGAACCTGGAATTTTCCTTTCGCAGCAAGCCTTTCAGGGCCAAGCAGGTGTGCACCGTCGAAGGTCTCTCGTTTGCCTGGGGGTCCCAGCGGCCGCTTTTCCAAAACCTGGAATTCTCGATCCTGGCCGGGGAGCGGATCTGCGTCGTGGGTAAAAACGGCAGGGGCAAGACTACCCTGCTCAAGGTACTGGCCGGCAGCCTGCCCCCGGCATCGGGCAAGATCACCTACAACCCGCAGGTCGTTTCCGGGGTGTTCGAGCAGACCAACATCCAGAGCCTGGTGGACAGCCGGACCGTGGAAGAGGAACTCCTCTACGCCCAGCCGGACGTGGACCGCCAGAAGGCCCGCAACATCTGCGGGGCCATGATGTTCGAGGGCGACAGCGCCCTGAAGAAGATCGGCGTTCTCTCCGGCGGTGAGAAAAGCCGGGTGATGCTGGGCAAACTGCTGGTCACCCCGGTAAACCTGCTGATGCTGGACGAACCCACCAACCATCTGGACATGGACGCCTGCGACGCCCTGCTGGCCGCCATCGACAATTTCGACGGCGCCGTGATCATGGTCACCCACAACGAGATGTTCCTGCACGCCCTGGCCGACCGGTTGATCGTCTTCGATGACACCGGCGCCCGCATGTTCGACGGCAGTTACCAGGGTTTCCTGGAAAAGGGCGGCTGGGGGGATGATGCATCCATGACCCGCCACCGGGGCGAGGGTGAGGACGACCATGCACCGGCGCTGCCCCGGTTGACCAAGAAAGAACTCAGACGCCTGCGATCGGAAATCATCACCGAGAAATCCAAGGTGCTCAAGCCCATGGACGAAGCGATCGCCGCGGCAGAGGCGGCCATTGAAAAAAACGAGGCCCTGCTCGACCGGCTGAACCGGGAGATGGTCGAAGCATCCGAGCAGGGCGATGGCGCCCGGATCGGTCCCCTTTCCCAGAAAATCCAGGCCTGCCAGGAGATCATCGAAACCCGATTCGCCGAGATGGAGCAGATGGACGATCAGCGGCTGCGTCTGGAGAAGAAATTTGAAAAACGATTGGCCGAACTGGACGCCTGACAACTGAAGACCGATGACAGCGTTCCGATGCCCGAGGTCAACCATCGCCCTTTGAGCTGTTGAGAGATTGAGGAATTATGGGATTGAGGGATTCGGGAATTGTAGGAGCGGCTTCCAGCCGCGGTCTGTCATACAGCCCGATGCATGAACCTTAACCGGAAGAAACCGGCCCGCGCTACTTAAACGCCATAATTCCTCAATCCCTTAATTCCTCGATTCCATAATCATAAGCGTGCATTTCCGATACACTAGTGACAAAAAAATCGATTTTACTGATCTGCCCGCCGGTCTCCAAACCCTGCGAACCCCCGGCAGGGCTGGCCAAACTGGCCGGGGCGCTGCGTGCCCAAGGAGTCGACTGCCGGATCTATGATGCCAGTATCGATGCCATCCGGGGAATGCTCCACCGGCCGATAACCGCCGGTGACACCTGGTCCCGGCGGGCACTGGCCGGCCGGGCGGCCAATATCAACGCCCTGCGCTCCCCGGAGCTTTACCGCAACCGCGACCGCTACAAACGCGCCGTCATGGACACCAACCGGGTCCTTCACATGGCGGGCCGTGAGTTCGACACCTCCCTCTCCCTGTCCAACTATGGGTCTTCGGTGCTTTCGCCGGTTCGCAGCGCAGATCTGTTGCAGGCCGCCGAGCAATTCGAATCCAACCCGTTTTATTCCATCTTTTCAGCGTCGCTGTCGGATCTTTTCGACCAGCGGGAACCGGCGATCGTCGGCGTGTCGATCAATTTCATGAGCCAGGCCCTAAGCGCCTTTGCCATGATCGGGTTCATCCGCAGCCGACTGCCCCGGGCAACCATCGTCTGCGGAGGGGGCCTGGTGACCTCCTGGTTGAACATTCCCGGCATGGGCAACCCGTTTGCGGGGCTGGTCGACGAAATGGTCGCCGGCCCGGGCGAAGGCCGGCTGATCGAGTTGTGCACGGGCAGAGAAGTCATTGACCACTCCGTCAGCGGGTATGACTTTTCCTTGGATCTTCCCGACCGCTATTTCGCTCCGGCGCGGGTGCTGCCGTACAGCACCTCGAGAGGGTGCTACTGGAAAAAATGCGCCTTCTGCCCGGAAACCGCCGAAAATTCAGCCTACTCGGCCGGCAGCCCGCAGGCGACGGTGGACGATCTCAAGCGGATCGCCGAACAAATCTCGGCCGGGCTGGTCCATTTTCTGGACAACGCCCTCTCACCGCGGCTGCTGGGGCACCTGATCGACTACCCGCCCGGCGTGCCCTGGTACGGGTTCGCCCGGGTCACCCGGCACCTCACCGACCCTGACGTGGCAAAAGGCCTGAAAACATCCGGATGCGTCATGCTCAAGCTGGGGGTCGAGTCCGGTGACCAGGATGTGCTCGATGCCCTTGGCAAAGGCATCCACATCGATACCGTATCCCGCGCGCTGGACACCCTTCACCGGGCGGGCATCGCCACTTACGTGTATCTGCTTTTCGGCACACCGGCGGAAAACGAGCACAGCGCCGAACGGACGCTGGCATTCACCCTTGACCATGCACCGTCGATCGATTTTCTCAATCTGGCCATCTTCAACCTTCCCGCTTACAGCGACGAGGCCGGCGATCTGGATACGATGGATTTCTACGAAGGCGACCTGGCCTTGTATCGTGAGTTTGTCCATCCGCAGGGCTGGAGCCGGGACCGGGTGCGGCGCTTTCTGTCCAAGACCGTTAAACGCCATCCCACCATCCGGGCGATCCTGAACAACGATCCGCCTTTTTTCACCTCCAACCATGCCCCATTTTTCAATCTGCTGAATGGCTGAGGTCACGTTCCCGACTGCCCGTCATCGTGGAACCGCATCAGCGAGCGCCTGAAGCCTTCCCTTTTATGGTTTGACAAATCGACGGATTTGATCCAAATTGGTTCAACCAATTTGGATTGGTCCGTTCATCAACCCTGACTTGGTATTGGTTGTGAGATGACTGATTTGTTTTTCGTTAAATGGATCGTTGCGTTCTCCCCGATTTTAACCGTTCTGGTTTTGATGATTTTTAAAAACTGGAGCGGGTCGCGTGCCGGCGCCGCCGGCTGGCTGGTCTCGCTGATCACGGCAACCGTTTTTTTTGGCGCCCACCCCATACTAATCGCCCATTCCCAGGCCAAAGGCGCTCTGCTGTCCCTCAACGTGCTCTATATCATCTGGGCGGCGCTGCTCTTGTATAACGTGGTCAATGAAACCGGGGCCATCGAGGCCATCGGCATCGGCATCCAGCGCTTCAGCGGAGACAAATCCATCCAGATTCTGATCTTCGGATGGATTTTTTCGTCATTCCTGCAAGGCGTTGCCGGTTACGGCGTTCCGATAGCGGTGGTGGCGCCGCTGTTGGTGGGCCTCGGGTTTTCCCCCGTGGTCGCCGTTGCCGTTCCCGCGATCGGCCATTCATGGTCGGTCACCTTCGGTTCGATGGGGGCGTCCTTCCAGGCGCTCATAGCCGTCTCCGGTCTCAGCGCAACCTATCTTGCACCGTGGTCGGCCATCCTCCTCGGAATTACCACTTTCCTTTGCGGAATCTGTGCTGTGCACGTGTACGGCGGTTGGAAAATGACCAGGCACAGTGCGGTGGCGATCCTTGTCATCGGGACGGCCATGGCCGGCACGCAATACCTGCTTGCCGTTTCCGGGATGTGGACGCTGGGCGGCTTCGGGGCGAGCCTGGTGGGCCTGTGCAGCGGCCTCGTGGTCGCAAAACTGAAAATCTACAACCGGGTGCCGCCTTCGCAGACGCAATCGGAGATGGGACTGGGGTGGGCGCTGTCGGCCTATTTCATTCTCATCGTCATCGTCTCTTCCGGCGTCATGGTTCCCGCGGTCGAGGCCTTTCTCGGGCAGGTCAACCTGACGTTGGCATTTCCGGAGATCATGTCACTGAAAGGATGGGTCACCCCGGCCGGGAACGGCAAAGCCATCAACCTATTCGGCCATGGCGGCGCCTTGCTTTTATATGCAACCATTGTCGGTTTTTTGGTTTATCGTTCCAGGGGCTTTTATCGATCCGATGCCTTGAGGACCATCGTCCGGAAAACGATTAAAAGCGGTGTGCCCACCAGCCTGGGTATCGTCAGCATGGTGTGTTTTGCCATGATCATGGATCACTGCCAGATGATCACCGTCCTGGCTGAAGGGATAAGCCGGGTTTTCGGCTCGGTTTACCCCCTGGTTTCACCGTGGATCGGCCTTCTGGGCGCCTTCATGACCGGCAGCAATACCAACTCCAATGTTGTTTTCGGGGTTCTCCAGCAGGAGACCGCCCAGCTGGCCGGTCTCAGTGCGGGCCTGATCCTCGCCGCCCAGACAACCGGCGGCGCGCTTGGCAGCATGATCGCCCCGGCCAAGATCCTCGTGGGGTGTTCAACCGTCGGCCTCTCGGGAAAAGAGGGCCCGGTGCTCAAGGCGACCCTTAAATACGGGCTGTTGATAACCGGTGTCGTTGGTCTGGTCACCATGCTGTTTTCCTTTATTCGATGAACGGGAATGACATTTATGGAGAGGTTTTTGAAAAAACACGCTGATTCACTGAGGACCACGGCGCTGGTTCTGATGCTGGCAATCCCCTTTTTGCTCTATGCGGCTGCCATGCACGGCTCGATGCTCCAGGTAAAAGTGCTCATGGCGATATTTATCGCCAATATGCTGGTTGTCATGAAAAACGGCTGACCGTTCCTTTCGTGAACCGCGACAGCGAGCGAACTGAAAATCGATTTTTTAGCCTTACGGTGAAGATTCCCCGCGGCTTGCCGCGGGGAGAATTCAAAGGATCAAGAGGCGTCCGATGGTTGAAAACGCGGGAACAAACCTGACGAACTCCCTGAAAGCGGTTACCAAAACCAAGCTTCATGAACAGATCGTCATCCAGATACAGGCGCTGATCGATGAAGGACGCCTGAAGCACGGCGACCAGCTCCCGCCGGAAAGAGAACTGGCGGCGATCTTCAAGGTTTCCCGCCATTCCGTGCGCGAAGCCATCCGGATACTGGAACAGAAAAGAATTTTGAAAAGCAGGCCGGGGAGCGGGACCTACATTATCCTGGAAGAGGAGTCGTCTGTGGTCGATTTTCTGGCCAGGGCGATAAACCATGAAAAAAACACCATCGCTGAAATTTTCCAGTTCAGGGAGCTGCTCGAACCCCAGATCGCCGGACTGGCCGCCAGAAACGCGACCGAAAAAGATCTCTCGATTCTGCAGGAGATTCTTCAACGGCAACAAAATAATCTGGACGACAGCACCGCGTCAATGGATCTCGATCAGGATTTTCACCGCGCGCTGGCCAGGGCCACCGGCAACGCCGTCCTGCTGCAGGTCGTCGAACTGCTGGATCACATTTTCCTGAAAAGCCGACATGCCTATTCGCAGAGCCCGCAGAGAAATCGACTGTCCCTGAAAGGGCACCGGGAAATCGTAAAAGCCGTGAAAAGTGCGGATTCAAATACTGCAAGGCAATTGATGGCTGATCATTTAACTGCAATTCGAAACCTCGTCATTTCATCCAACGATCATCAAGCGGAGTAGATTAGACCACCATGTCAACAGGCTCAAAAACCGATCCGGGAAAAACGGAAGCGCCCCGTCGCGTGATCGTCGGCGCCCAGAGCAACGATCATTCGGCGCATCTTGCCGGGGTTTCGACCAACCGTTTTTTCACGGATGCCGACACCTTCGTCCGGGTGCAGCTCCTGGTCACCGAATACTACCGATTGGATGTTCTCAGCAATTTCTGGGACGTGTATAATATCGAGGCCGAAGCGCTGGGGCAACGGGTCGTTTATCACCCCGGCGGGATACCCGATACGGATCGCACCCGCCCGCTGATCGGGGCGCCTTCGGATCTGGATCGCCTTTCACCGCCCGACCCATACCGGTCCGGTCGAATGCCCTGGGTCCTGAAGATCAACCGCAATTTCCTGGACTTGGCAGGCCGGCTCGACCGGGTCTATTTTACCGCCCCATTCAGCCTGGCCGTCAACATCCGGGGATATGAGAACCTCGTTACCGACATGTTCGAAAGGCCCGCTTTTGCCCACCGGCTTTTCAAATTCCTTTGCGATGACGTGCTTAGTCCATACCTTGAAACCCTGCGAAAGGAAGCCGGCATCCCCGGCCTGATCATGGACGGGCGCGATGCATGGGCCTCTCCACCGATGATCAGCCTGGACATGATGGATGAATATGTGGTCGCTTATACGCAGCGGTTGAGACGCAACCTGGGTGGCAGTCTGATTACCCGGGGAAACTGGGGAGATGCCAGAAGCCGTGACCCCGAACGGTTCTTTTCACAAAAATGCCGCTGCAGTCCCGGTTCCCTGAGCGTGCTGGATCCCGACCTGCATGAAGTCGGGCCCGAGCGGGTGAAGCAATATGCCCGGCAACACGACCTGTCGGTGGCCGCCGGCATCGATGCGACACTGATCAAGGATGGACCGGTCGAGGCGATCGTGCAACGGGTCAGGCACTATATCGACAAACTGGCGCGGGACGGCCGCTGCATGATCCATCTGAACCAGATTGCCGCCGAGACCCCGCCGGAACACGTCCACGCCGCCGTGGCGGCGTGCCGCGCCTACGGCCGCCTGCCTGTTGCTGAGAATCTGGACGATGTCCATGTTGACATGCCCACAAGGGAAAGCTTTTCAGAATTTGTGCGCCAAAGAATGGGAGCCTCGGGCGTTTGACCGTACCCTTTTGCTTTCCGGCGGGGTGGGTTATTGCGCTTCCAGCAGCGGCAGGATTTCCAGCGGGTGATCGACCAGCGTCCGGCAACCGTTCTCCCGCAGTTCCTGCGGTCCCCTGAAGCCCCAGGCCGCACCCACGGCGTGCATGCCCGCGGCAAGGGCCGTCTTCATATCCACGGCGCTGTCGCCCACAAAAAGAAAAGCCTCCGGCGCCAGGCCCATCTGCCGGGCGATGTCCAGCGCCGACGCCGGGTCAGGCTTGACCGGGAAATGTTCGTTCTGCCCCATGACCACTTTGAAATCCCACCGGTCAAAATAAGCGTTTACGTAGCGCACGGTAAAATCATGCGGCTTGTTGGAGAGCACCGCCAGCGGCAATCCCCTGGCGTTGAGGTGGTCCAAGAGATCCGTGACGCCCTCGTATGGCCGGGTCTTGCGATTCCAGTTCTCCCAATAGATTTCGCGTGCACGGTGGACACAGGTGGAAAGCATTTCCTCGGAACGGCCCTCGATGGGCAGCGCCCGCGTGACCAGCATCCGGATGCCGTTGCCGATGAAGCGCCGGTAATCATCCATGGTGTGACCGGGAAACCCGTATTCCGCCAGCATCCGGTTCACCGAATCCCCGATGTCCGCCAAGGTGTCCAGCAGTGTGCCGTCCAGATCGAAAATGACGGCCTGAAAGCCGTTGGTGCGATGATCGTTCATGTTCACTCCAATTTAAAGGACGACGCTTACCCCTGATGCCATGGTTTTTCAAGTCCGGATCCTGTTGCCAGCTTTGGCCCTCCACCATCCATCCCCGGTCATCCGCTGTCGGATCCAAGCCTTAAAACAGTCCCCCAATGTAATACCGCGTGACCGATTTGCACGTGGGAGTGCTATAGGTGTCACCTTGACTTGAACGAGAACCATTGAATATAGACGCACAATAAATTAACATATAACTAATTCAAATAACGTATTAGTTAATTTATGGATCTATGGAAAACATCGGAAAACAGATTCGGCATCACCGTAAACAAAAAAATCCCACCCTCAAGCTTGTTGCCGAAAAAGCCGAATGCTCCGATGTATTTATTTCCCAGGTTGAACGGAGCCTTGCCAGCCCCTCCATTGCCACACATAAACGCATTGCCTGTGCCCTTTAGGTCAGCCTGATCACCCTGCTCCAGGCAGACGGCTCACTGACCCACTGGATTCGAACAGGGATAAAACGCACATCATGAGCGACACCCCCATACTGAAAATTGAAAATCTCGGGCACGCCTATGGCCGTTACATGGTCATCTGGGATATCTCCCTCGAGGTGGCCCCGGGTGAACTGACCGCGCTAATCGGACCCAACGGCGCCGGCAAGACGACCTTTTATAATTCCGTCTCCGGCGGCTTCCGCCCGACCGCGGGCAAGGTCTATTTCGACGGCAGGGACATCACCGGGCTGCCGGTCTATGCCAGCGTCCGCCAGGGCATTGGCTTGGTTCCCGAAGACCGTCGGATCTTCCCGGACCTCAGCGTCATGTAAAATCTGGCGGCCGCGACCCTTCCAGCGCGCCCCGGACAAAAGGCCTGGACCGAGGCAGACATTTTCGAGGTCTACCCTCTGCTGGTGAAACTCAAGGCCCACAAGGGCGGGGCGCTCAGCGGCGGTGAACAGCAGATGCTGTCCCTGGCCAGGGCGCTGATGGGCAACCCCCGCATGTTGCTCCTCGACGAGCCCTGCGAAGCCCTGGCCCCGACTATTGTCGAAAGCATCGGCGAGATCATCAGCTCACTGAAGACGGACGTGGCGATCCTTCTGACCGAACAGAACGCCCACTTTGCCCTGGGCATCTCGGACCGCGGATAGGTCATCGACAAGGGTCGGGTCAGCTACGAAGGCATGGCCGAAGAAAGGCCGCGAATGAAGAAATCCAGCAACGCTGCCTGGCGGCGTAGTCATGGTCAAGGGGAAAGAAACCCATGGGCGGAATCACGGGTCTTGAAGGCTTTACCGCCGTGACGTCAGCAGGGTTGAGAAACCCAATGGTTCCGGACCCGTACGGCGGATCGAAGTGCTATACACCGCACCCAATTTTCCTCACCCCCTTCCTTTGGAAACGGCAGGCAGGTAGATACGCACGCGGGTTCCCCGGTCCAATTGCGACTCAACGGATATCCAACCGCCGTAACTTTTGATGATGCCATATACTGCCGCCAAGCCCAGCCCCCGGCCAACTTCCTTGGTCGTGAAAAACGGTTCGAACACCCGTCTCCTGGTTGCTTCATCCATGCCCCGCCCGTTATCTTCAATGGCCAGAATGACATAGGGTCCGGGGAACAGTCCCGGGAACCCCGTTGCGTCCTCCCTGGTGATCAACCGATTCCTGCAGGTGATCTTTATGCGGCCTTTGCCATCGATCGCCTCTGCCGCATTGGAGAGGACGGCAGACAAAACCATCAGCAACTGGGACGAATCCCCCCGGGTTTTCAAGATGGCAACCGGCAGACTGGTCACCAAATCGATCGACGGGTCGAGGGTGTGTTGGAGCAGGGGCAGTGTGTTGCGCACGAAATCACTCAGTGAAACGTCCCTGCCCTCATAATTGCCTCCCCGGGCATAGGCAAGCAACTGGGTCGTCAACCGCTCCATCTGATCCGCTGATTTACGCATCGAGGAGATATACTGAGACGTTTTCTCATCCCTGGGCACATCCATTTCAAGCATGTCGAGGGTTCCCACGATCACGGATAACCCGTTATTGAACTGGTGGGCAATCCCACCGGCCAGATTGGCGATGGCCTCCATCTTTTGCGCCTGTTGCTGCTGCCACTCACGCTTCTTCTGTTCCGTGACATTGCTGACGATGATCCTGGACTGCCTGCGCTGGCCGTCGCTCTGACTGACAAGCATGCATTGCAGGTTGGCATAAAACTCGCTGCCGTCATTTCTCACCAACCGCAATCTATATGATTGCGCAGTTCCGGATTCCAGCAGGTACTTGTGACGAAGGTAGTAGACATCCTGGTCCTCGCGTTGGATGAAACGGCTGAAGGGTCTTCCCACGAATGCCGATCGCGGCATCCCCATCAATTCAGCGAAGGTGAGGTTGGCCTCTTGGATGGTTCCCTTTTCATTGGCCGTCAGGTAGCCGACCGGCGCGTGGTCATACAAATTGGAAAACCGATCCCGCGCCGCTTCGAGCGCTCCTTGGATGCGGCGCAGCTCTTGGTTTTGCATTTTCAACGCGCTCTGCCGCACGCGAAGCGCGTTGATCCTCTTCATCATTGCACCGGCCGACATTCCCTCCATGTCATCAGTATCGGCGGGAACGTCTTTTAGCTGCCTTTCGGCACGCGCCCTGAGTGTCGAGCGGTCTATTTTTTCATGGCCATTTTCCATTTTCGTTCCGTTTAGGGAAGCGGCCTCCGATCCGACCCGCGGCTCCGATGGAAATCATCTCTGCCTTACTCTGCCATGGCGCGGTTAATAGGCTGTGGATGACGGTTCAGGGCGTTCATCGCATAGCCCGCCAGTTCGACCCCCGGAAAGCCGGTGCCAGTGTCGCTCAACGGCCTACCGATATCGGTGGGTATCAGTTGGATGAACCTGGCCGCCGCGGGGGTGCAGCGCTTGACAGGAAGGCGGGTGTCCACGAAGATCGAGGTCATCTCGGCGGCCGCCAACGGTTTTATCGTTCTTGCTCAAATAATGCGGGCACCTCCTGGCAGGGAGCTTTACACCGCTATCAACGTGGGCAGGAAAAAGCAGAAATGGGCGAGTAAGCGGCGTTGGCGGGTGTTAAATGAAAAAGCGACCCGTCGTGGTTGGTCTGGCAATTCATACTATACAGGTTAATCATTGACATGACAAGAAAAGGGGCAGGTTAACGAACGGTGATACCGGATCACTTAGGTGACGTTCACCCCCCCGACCGCCTGACCGTGTACCCCATGCCTTTCAGCTCGGCCATCAATCCATCCCGGTGATCGCCCTGGATTTCGATGGTGCCGGCCCTGACCGTTCCCCCGCTGCCGCATTTCTGCTTGAGCGTTTTAGCCACCTGCTTCAGTGCTTCGTCATCCAGGGGAAGGCCCGTAATCACGGTCACGCCCTTGCCTTTGCGACCTTTGGTGGCCCTTCCAACCCTGACGATACCGTCCCCAGTCGGCTGCGCTGTCTTTTTCCGGCAGTTGCAGCGGTCCAATTGCCGGTTGCAGGCCGGGCAGGTCCGACCATGCTCGGTGGAGTAGACTAACCGGGTGTTCCTGTCTTCAAACCGTGCCATATCCATCCTTTCGACTGCTTTTTCAGGCGGTTCAAAAGCTCACTTTGCGTCGCAGCACCTTCTGTTTCCCCCGCCGGTTCTTGCTGTCCATGCGCCGCCGCTCGGAACCACGGGTGGGCCGGGTGGGTTTGCGTTTTTTGACCGGCACCAGGGCGCTGCGGATCAGGTGCACCAGGCGCATCAGCGCCGCTTCCCGGTTTTTTTCCAGGGTGCGATATTGCTGAGCCTTGATCACGATCACGCCGTGTTTCGTGATGCGCTGGTCCCGGCATCGCAGCACCTGCTGCTTGACGGATTCCGGCAGGGTCGAGGCACCGATGTCAAAGCGCAGATGCACTGCCGAGGACACCTTGTTCACATTCTGCCCACCGGCGCCCTGGGCGCGAATGGCCGTCATTTCAATCTCATCGTCCGGTATAGCCAGCCGGTTGGAAATCGATAGCATTTTACATGCACCCTTGGTGTTCAGGAAGCGCCAACCTATTTATCGACTCGCGAAAAGTCGGATTGCTGCGTAACATCGCAAGGATGAATATCGACTTCCTGTTCGCTTGCTGACCCCGCCGCAAGCGGCGGGGAATGCGCACGCTATCGCGATTCACGAATCCGCCGATCTTGCTGCGGACCATACCAGAGAGATTTCCCGGTTGGCAAGGTCGACGATGAAGCAGCGGCGTTGAAGAAAAATAACCCTTGCATATTGGACCATGTTTCTATAAGTAGTAACGCCGAATACCGCAGCGACACCTGCATCCAAATAATGGTTTCAACAGCAACCCACAGGGAAGCGAAGGGAGAGACATGAAACGATTGCTGATAGCTGTGACGATGATCGTGGCGTTGATGGCAGGCCTGGCCCAGGCCGTCGAACCGGTTAAAATCGGCATGATAACCACGCTGTCCACCAAGGCCGGCTATCTTGGCGAGGAGATTCGCGACGGCTTCCAGTTGGCCATCGACCAGGAAAACGGCCGGCTGGGCGGCGTGCCGGTGGAACTGCTCGTGGATGACGACGGCCGCAAACCGGAAAAAGCCAAACAGATCGCCGAGCGCCTCATCAAGCACGACGGGGTCAAGATCATGACCGGCATCGTTTTTTCCAATGTGGCCATCGCCGTGGTGCCCAAGGTGGTGCAGCAGGATGTGATCTATGTGAGCGCCAACGCCGGGCCGTCCCTGCTGGCCGGAAAAGGTTGCCACAGGAATTACTTCAACGTGGCCTACCAAAACGACAACCTCGACGAGGTCGTGGGCAAGTACGTCACGGATGCCGGGTTTAAGAACGTCTACCTGCTGGCCCCCAATTATCCGGCCGGCAAGGATCATCTGGCCGGATTCAAACGCTACTACCAGGGTGCCGTCGCCGGCGAGGTCTACACCAAGCTGGGCCAGTCGGACTACGCCGCCGAGATCACCGCCCTGCGTGCCGCCAGACCGGATGCCGTTTTCTTTTTCCTGCCCGGGGGCATGGGCATCAATTTTCTTAAACAATACGCCCAGGCGGGCCTGAATCAGACCACCCCGGTGTTCGGGCCGGCCTTTTCCTTTGACGAACGCCTGCTTCAGGCGGTCAAGGATGCGGCCATCGGGGTGAAGAACGGATCGCAATGGTCCCACGATTTGGACAATCCGGCCAACCGGCAGTTTGTCGACGCCTTTAAAACGGCCTATGGCCGCACCCCCACCCTTTACGCCAGCCAGGGCTACGATGCCGCACGCCTGCTGGGCAGCGCGCTGAAGCAGGTAAAAGGGGATGTATCGAATCTGGATGCCCTGCGCGAGGCTATCCGCAAGGCCGATTTTGCGACCGTGCGCGGCAAATTCGCCTTTTCCGCCAATCAGCACCCGGTCCAGGATCTCTATATCCGCGAAGTGATCAAGGACGCCGACGGCACCTATACGAACAGGACCCTCAAGGCGGTCTTTACCGACCACAGCAATGTGTATGTCGAGCAGTGCAAAATGGAATGAGAATTGACGGATTCCGGGATTAAGGAATGTTGGTATCGGGGAATAGGAGGTAATACGCCGATAATCCCTAAATTCCACAATTCCTCAATCCCTTAATTCCGACCTCCGACTTCAGACCTCTGACAACATGCTACTTTTCATCGAACAACTCTTCAACGGCCTCCAACTGGGCATCACCCTGTTTCTGATGTCCGCCGGGCTGACGTTGGTTTTCGGCATCATGCAGGTGATCAATCTGGCCCATGGCTCGTTTTACATGATCGGTGCCTATGTCGGCGCCACGGTGACCGCCCGCACCGGGTCATTTATCCTGGGCATCCTGGCGGCCCTGCCGGCGGCTGCGCTGGCCGGCATGCTGGTGGAAATGCTGGTGATGCGGCGGCTATACAGGAAAGACCATCTGGATCAGGTGCTGGCGACCTTCGGCCTGATCATGTTTTTCAATGAACTGATGCGAGTGCTCTGGGGACGCCAGCCCCTGTTTATGGATGTACCGCCGTGGCTGGCCGGCAGCGTCGAACTCATTGCCGGCATCCCCTACCCCGCCTACCGCATTGCCGTCATTGTCGTGGGCATGCTGGTCGGGGCAACGCTCTACCTGCTGTTTACCCGCACCCGCATCGGCATGCAGATTCGCGCCGGCGCCAGCAACCGCGAGATGGCCGGCGCCCTGGGGGTGAACATCCGGGTCCTCTATACCCTGGTTTTTGGATTGGGGACCCTGCTGGCGGGACTGGCCGGCGTGATGGCCGGCCCCATTCTGGCGGTGGAGGCCGGCATGGGAGAAAGCATCCTCATCCTCACATTCGTGGTGATCGTCATCGGCGGGATCGGTTCGATTCGCGGCGCCCTGGTGGGGGCCTTGCTCGTGGGCCTGGTGGACACCCTCGGTCGGGCCTTTCTGCCCGTGCTGCTGCGCCTGTTTCTTTCGGCGGCATATGCCGACGGCATCGCGGCCTCCCTGGCATCCATGTCGATCTATATTCTCATGGCGGCGGTTCTGGTATGCCGCCCGCGGGGGCTGCTTCCGGCCCATGCATAAACTGCCGCTCAACCGCAAAACCTTGTCCGTAACCGCAGGCGCCGGGCTGCTGTTGGCCTTGCCCGTCGTTGCCGGCGCGGCCGGCGAACCCTATCTGGTGTCCCTGTTCAGCCGCATCCTGATTTATGCCCTGGCCGCCGTCAGCCTGGATCTGATGCTGGGTTTCGGAGGCCTGGTCAGCCTGGGCCATGCCGCCTTTTTCGGCATCGGCGCCTATACCGTCTGCATCCTGTCCGTGCATGGCTTCGAGGGCACACCGATTCTGACCTGGCCCGTCAAGATTGGCGGCCACCAGAGCGGGTTGCTCGTCTGGCCGGCTGCCGTCTTATTGTCCGCGGCTGCCGCCGCCGTGATCGGCGCCCTGAGCCTGCGCACCAGCGGCATGCATTTTATCATGATCACCCTGGCATTTGCCCAGATGCTCTATTACTTCTTTGTCTCCCTGGAAGCCTATGGCGGTGACGACGGGATCAGTCTTTTTGCCCGCAACACCGTTCCGGGCATGGATTTAAACGATGATACCCAGTTTTATTACCTCTGCCTGGCCGCGCTGGCCGTATTCCTCTTCTTCTCTTGCCGGCTGGTTCACTCCCGCTTCGGGATGGTGATCCGGGGCTGCAAGGAAAATAAAAGACGCATGGAATCCCTGGGTTTTCCAACCTTCCGCTACCGGTTGGTCTGCTTTGTCATTGCCGGCGCCGGTGCGGGTCTGGCCGGCGCATTGATCGCCAACCAGACCGAGTATGTCAGCCCCGGGCTGATGCACTGGACCCGCTCCGGCGAGATCCTGATCATGGTGCTGCTCGGGGGCATGGGAACGCTGTTCGGCCCTGTTCTGGGCGCTGCAACGCTGCTGCTGCTGGAAGCGTTTCTATCGATCTACACGGAACACTGGATGATGTATTTAGGCCCGTTCCTGGTCCTGGTGGTGCTGTTCGCCAAACGGGGCATTTACGGGTTGATCGCAGAGGAAAACGGCAACCATGACTGAATCGCTGCTTTCGGTCCAATCGATCAACAAACATTTCGGTGCTGTCCAGGCCAGCGACAACTTCTCACTGGAGGTGGCCAGCGGCGAGCTGCATGCCCTGATCGGCCCCAACGGAGCCGGCAAGACCACGGTCTTGAACCAGCTGTGCGGCGAAATCCTGCCCGACAGCGGGCAGATTCTCTTTAGCGGCCGGCGGATCACCCGGATGCCGGCCTACCGGCGGGCGCAGTTGGGTCTGGCCCGATCCTACCAGATCACCTCGGTGTTCACCCATCTCACCGTACGCCAGAACCTCTCACTGGCCATCCAGGCCCACCGTGGCCACAGTTTCCGCTTCTGGAAAAAGGCCGTCGACGATCCGGTGGTACGACGGCGGGTGCTTCCGGCAATGGCGCGCGTTGATCTGGAAGCCCGCGCGGACGTGCCGGCAGCCAATCTGTCCCACGGTGAAAAGCGGCAGCTCGAGGTGGGCATGGCCCTGGCCGGCCATCCGAAGATGCTGCTTCTGGACGAACCCTATGCCGGCATGGGGCCCGGCGGGGCCGTGGAATTGACTAAATTGATTCGACGGTTGAAAGCCGAGGTTACCATCCTGCTGGTGGAGCACGACATGGGTGCCGTCTTCTCCCTTGCCGACCGCATCACGGTGATGGTCTACGGACAGGCCATTGCCAGCGGCGCACCGGATGAAATCCGCACCCATCCGCAGGTGAGGGAGGCATACCTGGGCGACGAGGCAAACGGATGCTCGACGTAGAAACGATCGAAACCTTTTATGGTAAAAGCCAGGCCCTGTTCGGCGTCAGCCTCCATATCGGCGAAGGCGAAGTGGTCACCCTGCTGGGCAGAAACGGCATGGGCAAAAGCACCACGGTGCGATCCATCATGGGGCTGACACCGATCTGCTCGGGCCGGATCGTTTTTGGCGGATCCGCCATCGATCGGCTGCCCAGTCATGCCATCGCCCGGATGGGCATCGGGCTGGTGCCGGAAGGCCGCCAGATTTTCCCGAACCTGACGGTCTATGAGAACATGGTGGCCACCGCCGCCAACCGCCTGGGCACGACGCCAGCCTATACCCTGGATGTTGTCTTGTCCATTTTCCCCCGCCTGGCGAACCGGCTGAAGCACTACGGCAACCAGCTGTCCGGCGGTGAGCAGCAAATGCTCGCCGTGGCGCGCGCTCTGATGACCAACCCCAAGCTGCTCATCCTGGACGAGGCCACCGAGGGCCTGGCCCCACTGATCCGCAGGGAGATCTGGCGGGCACTGGTCCTGCTGAAAAACAACGGTCACGCCATCCTGGTAATCGACAAAAACCTCGATGCCCTGCTTCAACTCGCCGACCGGCACTGCATCATGGAAAACGGCCGGGTGGTGTGGCGGGGCAGCTCTGCCGAACTGGCTGGAAACGAAGCACTGAAAGCCCGCTACCTTGGGGTATAGAATGAGTGTCGCAAAATGACCTATTTCGTATCGTCCAACACCTCTCGAACCTTGGCAGCCAGAGCCTGCACTGAAAACGGTTTCTGGATGAACTGAACACCTTCGTCCAGCACGCCGTGATGAGCGATGACGTCGGCCGTGTAGCCGGACATGAACAGGCGCTTGATGTTCGGGTAAAGGGACAACAGGTTTTTTGCCAGGTCCCTGCCGTTCATCTCGGGCATGACCACATCGGTCATGAGCAGGTGGATTTTGCCGGCATACTCCCGTGCCAGACGTATCGCCTCACCCGGCGTAGCGGCTGCCATCACCCTGTACCCCTGGCGCTCGAGAACCTTCACGGCGATATCCAGGATCATGGGCTCGTCTTCCACCAATAGGATGGTTTCGAGACCACGGGCAGACGGTGGGGCCACATCCATCTTCGCTGCCCGACCAGTCTCGGCCTCGTGTCTGGGGAGGTAAATCTTGAAGGTCGCGCCCTGGCCAGGCTGGCTGATTACATCGATGAAGCCGTTGTTCTGCTTGACCATGCCATAGACGGTGGACAACCCCAGGCCGGTTCCTTTGCCCACCTCCTTGGTGGTGAAAAACGGTTCGAACAGGTGCGAGAGCGTCCCGGCGTCCATGCCGCAACCATTGTCGCTCACGGCCATCCATACATACTCGCCGGGGACGGCGCCCACATGCATGGCGCAGTGGGTTTCGTCGAAGGTGGCGATACCCGTCTCGACGGTGATTTTGCCCGTATCGTTGATAGCGTCCCGTGCGTTGACGCACAGGTTGGCCAGCAATTGTTCGATCTGGGAGGGGTCCATCCTGACCGGAGCGAGCTCCTTGCCCGGCAGCCAAACCAAGTCGATGTTTTCGCCGATGAGCTGGCGTAGCATCTTGAGTATCCCTTCCACGGTCTTGTTCAGATCGAGGACCTTGGGCGTCACGGTCTGTTTACGGGCAAAAGCCAGGAGCTGCCGGGTGAGATCAGCGGACCGTTGCGCTGCTTTTTGGATATCTTTTAGGATTCCATGAGTCGGATCAGCCGGGCTGACCTCCGACATGCCCAATTCAGCATAGCCAAGGATCGCCCCCAGCATGTTGTTGAAGTCGTGGGCCACACCGCCGGCCAGCCGGCCGACCGATTCCATTTTCTGGGCCTGTTTTAGTTGTTCTCCGATCCGTTTACTCTCCTGTTCCATTTCCTTGATATGGGTAACGTCGAAGGCAATCTGCAGTCTTACCATTCGCCCGTCCAACCAGCGGATGGCCCTGTCGTGGTTGATGTACCATTTTCCGACAAGCAGGTTCTGTGTTTCCCAGACACACACACCTGTGGGGTGGCCGTCGGCGTCCAGCAACCGGTCATTGGCACAGTGGCCGCAAGGTGCCGTTTCCCCGCGAAAGGCCTCATAGCAGACCCGACCGGTGAAATCCCCCCCGAAGGCATCGATCATGTGTTTGTTCATGAACAGGATTTCATGGCTGTCCATATCCGCCACGTAAATGGTGGCGTCAATGCCGTCCAGCACGGTGAGGAACATCTGGTGGGATCTGCGCAGCTCCGTTTCCGCCTGCTTGCGTTCGGTGATGTCGAGGGCGGTGAAGGTCACCCCCGCGGCCAAATCATGGGGATTGATGGGCGTCGAACTCATCAGCACGTCAATCACCTGCCCGTCCCTTCGCTGCCAGCGTGTTTCCACCGTGCCTGTTCCGCGTTCACTGATTTGGCGGTACTTCTCACTGCCCACATAATCGAAATCAGCATCGTCGGGGTACAGGATGCGGGCGCTCTTGCCGATCAGGTCTTCCCGGTTGTAACCGGTCATCTCGCAAATCCGGTCGTTGACGGTCAATAACATCCGGTTGCTCACCACGCCGATGCCGGTAGGGGCGGCGCGATAGATGCTGCTGAGTAGGTCTTCGTTCTTGCGCAGCGCCGCTTCCGCCCGCTTGCGATCGGTAATATCTATTGTATATCCAGCCAGATAAACGTTTTGCGAATCAATAACAATCGGGAATTTGGTGGTGCTGTAATATCTTCCATTGAATTCCTCTTCTACAACAACAGGCTTGCCTTCATTTAATATTCTTTTATCGTCGGCAACCATTTTTTCTGCAAATTCGGATGGAAATAGTTCCTCCATGTTTTTGCCAAGAATTTCATTTAACGGTCTGCCGATCATTTGTTCATAATTTTTACTTAGTCTGATGGCTCTTATGTTTTTATCCTTAAAAAAAACATAAATGGGACTGTTTTCTAAAAAAGACCTAAATATCTCTTCGCTCTCGCGTAAGGCCTGCTCGGTCTGCTTTCGCGCGTTGATGTCATGGATAACGGAGTGAAGGAGATCTTTTCCTTTTGCTTCCAGTTTGCTGCTGAACACCTCCACGTCCCGGACAGATCCATCCGCTCGCCGGTGGCGGAATTCAAAATGGGTTCGCTGGTCGGTCCTGGCCTTTTCCATCTCCTGCTTTATTTCTTCGGGTGAAAGGGTATTGATGTCCTGGATCCTCATTTCCTGGAGCTGTTCCCTCGTCCATCCGTAGAACATTACTGCCGAATTATTCGCGTCCAGGATCTTGCCGCTATCCGGATCGATGATCAGTTGAACCGTGGCGTGGTGTTCGAACAGGTTCCTGAAAAGTGCCTCTCTCTCTCGAATGGCCTCCTCCGCCTGCTTGAGTTCGAAATAAGATTTCTCCAATATTCGTACTCGCTGCTCAAGCGCTTCATATGTCGGTTTGGTAGACATCCTATGCCCCTGTGCTTTTACGATCTGATTGATTTACAGATTCCTGCATGAATCGTGGAAGCTGAACCATTCAGCGATAGGGATGGTATCCCACAGTTTTGGCCATACATTCATTAAGATAGTGAGCCAGGTGGTTCTTAAGAGCTTAAATCAACGACAGGCAATCCGGCATGTTCTTTTAGCATATCAATTTGGTAACAAAATACAAGATGTTGGGGTATCTCGGTTAGAAGGTGGTTTGAACCGTCGGCGGAACCACGTCGGGAGCTTGTTGCGGAAATCACAGGAATTGACGTGTGGTCGATGCGTGGATTATTCAATTAATCCCAACCCCATGAATCAAGGGACGCATTGGAGTTACCGGTGACAACCGCCTGCTTCCGGCCATCCGACATTCCGGCATCCCAGAATAATTTCTTAGACACGCAATCGATTCTTGACCCCTGCGGCCAATCCATTTTATCTATAGTAGTCGAATGTAGTAGATCGTTCCTCCTTTCTCATTCGATACCTTTGCAACTATTACAAGAATCTGCCTCAGGCGTCTGTTGATTAATTACAAGTAACCCCGATGTTTTTATAGTCGTAAGGTTTTTCGTATTGGCCTCAATCCGGACGATATTCCGTACATAGATAATTGTATCTATTGGTGACAGCGCAGTCCCCCCGAACCCATCGATCTTTCAGCATGCGACCGCTCAAATTGCCGGTCGCACCGCCGGCACCGTATCGCAGCGCATTGTTGGATCGAAGGTCGCACCAGCCACCATAAACGAATCGGGTTGAACATCTTAAAAAAGGAGAATGGAGATGAAAAAAGTGCTGTGGATCGTTCTTCCGGCTTTGCTGCTGTTCGCAGGCATCGCCGCGGCTCAGGACCAGGATCGGATGGCACCCATGCTCGAGAAGGGTACCAAGGAGTTAGGCTTCACCGGATACATCGATTTCGAGGGGCCCGGCGGGGGAGTGGATTTTGACGTGGATCTGCGTTACGGCTATTTTCTGGGCCGCCATTTGGAAATCGGTGGATTCGGCAACTATTCCAGAACCAGGGACGGGGATGTGGTGCGCTATGGGTTGGGCGGGTTCGCCGAGTATCATATGTTCGGCTCCGATTGGGCCCGAATGATTCCCTATTTTGGAGCCGACCTCGGGTTGAATGCGCTCAATTGGGATGCCGGCGAGAACCAGAACGCTGTGGCATTCGTTCCACGGATTGGAATCAAGTGGTTCTTCCGCGACTATGTTGCGGTCGACGCCAATTTTTACATGGGCCTGGCGACGGAGGACATATACATCAACGACAACGACAGTGACAATTACGACTTCGGCATCAAATTCGGCTTGCGGGTCTACTTCTGATCAACCATTTTTTTTTGATCGGGCCATCGTGGGGACGAATCCGGATGCCGGGATTCGTCCCTGTGAACGAATGGACGGTGAAAATGGACTTGCAGCAGTGATTCATCACCGTCATGCGGGTTAGAATGATAAAGCTTTCGAACCCGCATGATCTTCATTTACTGCCATTCGTTGAAGCATGCCAACGGAATCAATAATACCCCTCTCCCGGCCCCTTGTAGTCCTGAATCGTGTTGCCGCCGTCGATGACGAGGGTCTGACCGGTGATGTAGGTGGCTTCGTCGGAGGCGAGAAAAGCGATCAGGTCGGCGACCTCTTGCGGCGTTCCGGACCGTCCCATGGGCGTATGCGCCCCGGCCGTTTTCTCTTCCTCGGTGGATGACCCCGTCTCGATCCATCCCCGGGCCACGCTGTTGACGGTGACGCCGTCGCGGGCCACCTCCATGGCCAGGCTGCGGCCCATGCCGACCATGGCGGCCTTGGCCGCGCTGTAGGCCGCCTCTCCCGGATTGCTCACCAGCGGGCCGGTGACCGAGGAGACGTTGACGATGCGGCCGTACCTGTTTTTCAGCATGTGGGGCAACACCGCGTGGGTGACGTTGAAGCAGGTGGTCAGGTTGCGGTCGATGGATTTGTGCCACTCATGGGGCGGCAGCTGCGCCAGGTGAACGATGGCCTCGGGATCGCCCACCTGGGACATGCCGGCGTTGTTGACCAGGATGTCGATGCGACCGAATCGGCTGACGACATGCTCAACCAGGGCACAGGTCTGATCCATGCGGGTCAGGTCGGCCGTGCGGGCCACGGCCCTTACCCCCGATGCGTCGAGGGCCGCCTGCCGTTTGAAGATCCGGTCGGTGGTCGAGGTGATGGCGACGGCTGCCCCGCTTCTCATCAGCAGTGCCGCCGTGGCAAAACCGATGCCGTACTGGCTGCCGCACCCGGTGACCAGGGCCACCCGGTTTTTGAACCGTTTCTCGTTGATGGACATAAAGGTCTCCAATCCGTTACGGGCCGTGGCCTCAGGAACGGGCCAGGTGGGCGATCTCGTCCATGCATGCGCCCCAGGTCTCGACCAGGCGGTCGATATCGTCATCGGAGGCCACGGGCGGTACGAGCATCATGTTGTGGAACGGTGTAATGATGATTCCCCGGTTGGCCAGGTAGAGGTGGGTGTAATAAATCATCCCCCAGTCGAAGGCGGCCTTGGCTTCGCCGCCGGTGGCTGGCGGGTGGGGGATGAACTGCAGTTCGGCCCGGGCGCCGCAGCGCGTGACGCTCCAAGGCAGGCGATGGGTCGCGATGGATGCCTCCAACCCATCGGCCATGCGATCAGCGCCGTTGATCATCCGCTCGAAGGCCGCCGGGGTGGCTACATCGGAAAGGGTCGCCCGCATGGCCTTGACGGCCAGGACATTTCCGGAAAGGGTGCCGCCGATGCCCATGGGGTCGGAAAGGCCTTTGCGGCCGAATGACGCATTGATGCCGTCGGCCATCTCTTTGGTAAACCCGTAGACCGCCACCGGGATGCCGCCGGCAATGCATTTGCCCAGGGTGATGAAATCCGGCCGCAGGCCATGGGCGGCGGTGTAGCCGCCGGGTCCGGATGAGAAGGTGTGGGTTTCGTCGATGACCAGGTAGGTGCCGTACCGGCTGCAGGCGTCGCGCAGCCGGGCGTGATAGCCGGGTGCCGGCAGCACCATGCCGCAGTTGGTCATCACCGGCTCGGCCAGCACGCAGGCCACATCCCGGTGGGCGAGGGCCGCTTCCAGCGCGGGAACGTCGTTGAATTCCACCACCCGCGTCAGCGCGTCCTTGGGAATCCCGGGGTTGATGTCGTATTCGCTGCGCAGGGACAGGCGCCCGTCGGGCCCGATGTGGACCAGGGCCTCGTCGACGCTGCCATGGTAGCACTCGTTGAAAACCAGGATTTTCGGCCGCCGGGTCAATGTCCGGCAAATGCGGATGACATAGCGGTTGGCCTCCGTGGCGGTCATGGCGACCTGCCAGAAGGGCAGCCCGAACCGCCGGCCGAGATCCCTGCCCACCCACAGGGCGTCCTCGTCGGGCATCATGGTGGTGATGCCCCGTTGCACCTGGGCGGCCACGGCAGCGGCCGTGGCCGCCGGTGAGTGACCGAACATGGCACCGGTGTCGCCCAGGCAGAAGTCCACGTAGGTGTGGCCGTCCAGGTCGACGATCCGGTTGCCCGTGGCGTAGTCGATGAACAGGGGATAACCGGTCCCCCAGTCCCCCATCCAGGGCATGGGAACGCCGTTGAGCAGGTACGCCTGGGCCTGGTCGAACACCGCCTTCGACCGGGGGGTGCGCGTTTCATAGGTCGCGATTTCGCGATTCATCAGGGTCTCGAGCTGGCGGTCGGTGATCATCCGTTGCGGCCGGGTCATGCACTGCTCCTTGGTGGAAAGGATCGATGCGTCCAAACAAACGGGCCGCCCATCCTGGTACCGACCCGTCGATCCTGTCGGGAAAGCGCTGGATTAGGCGGCAGGGTTCTCGGCAGGATGACGTCCCTCACCCCAGGATCAGGCGCTGGGGATCGCACCTGTCTCTCAAGATGGATAGTTCTTCGGCGGACGGCGGCGGGATCTGCGTGGCCTGGGACGTGTCCACGGCAAAGCCCATGTTGTCGAGAACCTCCGTTTCTGTCACGCCCGGGAAACAGCCTTTCAGCACCATCCGCTTGGTATCCGGGTCGAATCCCATGATGGCCATGTTGGTGATCACGCAGGAAGGCCCGCCGTCCGGCAGCCCGGCCTTTTTGCGGCCGTCGGGCCCGTCGAGCCATCCGGGGCTGGTCAGGTAATCCAGTTTAGGGACGAATTTTCGCCTGGCGTGCTGCATGAAGATGATCGTCCGGCTGACGAAGGAGGCCACGTCACAGGCGCCGCCGCTGCCCGAAAACCGCACCGCGGGCTGGTGGTAGTCGCCGATGACGGTGGAGTTCAGGTTGCCGTAAATGTCGACCTGGGCGGCGCCCATGATGCCCACCACCTGCCGGCCGGTAAAACGGTTTTGCATGGTGGCGAAGGCATCCGCCAGGCCGCCGTTGACCGAGGTGGCGAACATCACCCGTGAATCGCCCACGGCCAGGGGCACCTCCTCCAGCTGGGAATCGATGGCACCGGTTTCGAAAAAAATCACGCTGTTGGGTGCGCTGATATGCTTGGCCGCCATGGCGGCCAGCATGGAGATGCCCGTGCCGCAAAACACGATGTCGCCGTCGCGGATCTCCCTGGCGGCGGCAACGGCCATCATCTCCCGGCTGGTATAGTTCGTCTCAGTGGACATGGGATCCTTCTTCTTTACCCTTTCCCTTGTCTTATGGAGGCAGGGTATCGGATTGTCGGTTTATCGTTCAGTGTTCGTTCAGAATGGGCAGATTTTGGTTCAGGCCGAGGCCGCAGCGACCTGGAAACCGCAGGCGGTGCAGCGCACCGTTGAGGATTTCCAGGGAGTGAGAACGACGGCCTGGACCGCAAGATGCCCGTTCTGGATGAACACTTCAGCGGCGATCGAGCCCCACCGCATACCCGGTTCGCGGATCGGCCTTGATCTTCTCCAGCTGACCGGGATCGATTCGTGCCATCATCTCCGCATGGTTCGGTGACGAGAATACTTCGGTTTCCAGATAGGCCTGATATCGCCCGTCGTCCAATGCCGCGTGGCGGTATTGATGCAGTCGGGTCGGGTCATAGTCGTAATGCCGGTAGCAGGCGGTGGGCCAGGCCCCCATGGGGGCATGCACCACGGCGTCCACGCAGAAAAAAGGGATCTGGTTGCGTTCCGGCGCCCCGCGCAGGAGATCGTCGTCGACCAGCGTCTCACAGGTGACGATGAGGTGCCTGGCAGCCTTGGCCTGCTCCACGTCGGCAAAGGGCAGCCCGCTGATACGGGCGGTTCCCTGGCGGTCGGCGGCCTGTACGTGAATGATGGTGACATCCGGGTTGATGGCCGGCACCAGAACCACCCGGTCGGTATCGCACCAGCCGTCGAAGGGGTTGTCCATGACCACCAGTTTGCGATCGGGAACGCGCGGATCCGCCTGCCGCGCCGCTTTTGAAAACCCCCACCGGTTGACGATGTCCGATCCCAGCGAGGAACGCGTCGGCAGGAACGGGACGCCTATGGCACCGGCCATGAACCGCAGGGTCATCTGGTAGTTGGTGTAGTCCTCGACCGGCAGCTGCCCGGATTCGACCGCTTTGCGGAAACGGATGCAGGTGGACGCGAACCGCCCGCTGCCGGCATAGGCGATCTCGAGCCGGTCCACGCAGCCGGCCCCGATCAGTTCGTCGACCCCCTGGCCGTTGGAGTGCGCGTAGAGGTGCAGGCCGCATTTTTTCTGGCGGATGATTTCATACACCGCCGCCATGGGATTGCGGTTGATGGTGAATCCGCCGATGGAGAGGTGGGCGCCGTCGGGGATGAATCGGGAAACGGCGTCCGCCAGGGACATCACTTTGTTGGCATTGACATTCATATGCGTTTCTTCCCTTAGGCGCCCGCATCCTGCAGCTGCCCCGTGTCGAGCCATCCTCTCAAACGATAGTAGTCGTCCACCAGTTGTCTCAGGTCGGCGGACGCCATGCGGCGCCCGTCAGGCAGGGTTTCGTTCAACAGCCGTTTGGGCAGCCAGTCGTCGGTGGCCCGCAGGCCCTCTCGTAAATTAAAGCGGCGGGCGCTGTCGGTGACACGGGCCGCCAGCGCCTGGAGATCCGGCTTGCGCATGCTTTCACCGGTAGTCAGGGCGATCATGTTGCCGATCTCCTCCCAGGGGTACAAATCGCGGTAGAACCGGCAGAGGATCAGGGTGTCGAAAAGCGTGCAGCGGTCCTCGAAATCGATGAACATGGCGGCCTTGTCTTCAATCTGGTCCGGGTCGATGAGGCCGGCCAGTTCCGGCTTGTAGAAGGTGGTGCGCAGGTGGCAGGCGCCCCGGTCGGCCACGGCGTAGGCCAGGCCCATTCCCTTGAGCACCCGGGGATCGTAACCCGACGGTTCGAGTCCCTTGACGTGAACGGCGATCTCTTCCAGGCCCAGCTCTTCGCTGGCCGGCCGGATCCCATCGGCCAGCAGTCCGCCCACATCCTGCCGCAGCACGATTTTTTTGAGCAGCGCGGCGATCTGGTCGGGCTGGTTGTAGTCGATCTCGAGATCGATTTTGCCCCGTCGTCGGGCTTCGATGGCAAAGGCGGCCAGGTTTCCCGCACTCATGGTGTCGAGCCCCAGGCGATCGCACAGGTCGTTCAAATAGACGATTTCCTCGATCTGGTCGATCATGCACAGCCCGCCGAAGGCGTAGATGGTTTCGTATTCCGGCCCTTCCAGGGTCAATCCCTGGTGGCGCCCCTGCTGGACGCGAACCGATTTGCCGCAGGCCAGAAAACAGGTCCGGCAGGCCTTGGGTTTGGGCTGACAGCGCTGCTGCATGCTCTGGGCATTGATTGCTTCAACATGCTTCACCGATCCCTGCGACCAGTAACGGCTGGGAAAGCCACCCGCCTTGTTGAGGATATCCACCATCATGGGCGTACCGTTGTTGCGGTAGGCCTGGGTGACGGCATGGTCCTTGTAAAGGGCCAGTTTCTCCTTGGCATAGGCTTTAAGTCCCTGCGCATCGGCAAAAGAGCGCTTCTGTCCGCCGTGGAAAACGATCGCCTTGATCTTTTTGGAACCCAGTACCGCGCCCATACCCGTGCGCCCGCATACCCGCCAGCCGTCATTTTTGACAATGGCGAAGCGCACGCAGTTTTCCCCGGCCGGGCCGATCACCAGAATTCCCGGCGACGCGGCTGCGACCCGCTTGCGCAAAACCGCCTCGGTTTCGAACGTATCCAGCCCCCACAGGTCGTCCGCATCGTGAAAAAATACGCCCTGGTCGCTGATCTCCAGCCACAACGGACGGTCCGCGGCCCCCTTGATCAAAAAGGCATCAAAACCGGCCCGGCTCATGGCGATGGCCGCACTGCCGCCGGCATAAGATTCGCTGTAAAGGCCGGTCAGCGGGGATTTGGCGAACATGCCGTGGCGGCACGACCCGTGGAGGGGGCTGTCCGTGGCCGGCCCCAGGGCAAACACCAGGTGGTTGTCGGGAGAAAAGGGATCCACACCGATCGGATTTCGATCCAGCAGCAGGTGGGTGCCCAGACCCTTGCCGCCCATGCAGGCGCTGAGCATTGCGTCGCTCAGCACCTCCGTCTCGCTGGATCGATTGCTCACATCGACCGTCAGTGCCTTTTGAAAATAAGCATGCATCGTTTTATTTCCTTTACCATTGAGGGCTGTCCTGAAATCAGGAGCGTGAGACTTCCGAGAGGCTCTCTTCGAGTATGGCCAGTCCCTTTTCCAGCTGGTCATCGGTGATGACCAGCGGCATCAGGGTGCGGATGACGTTGCCGAAATTACCGCAGGAAAGCAATACCAACCCCTTTTCAAAACAGCGGCTCACCAGTGCCTTGGCTTTATCGGTGGCCGGTTTT
The DNA here is from genome assembly GCF_055467485.1 of Desulfosarcina sp. Classification (NCBI taxonomy): domain Bacteria; kingdom Pseudomonadati; phylum Thermodesulfobacteriota; class Desulfobacteria; order Desulfobacterales; family Desulfosarcinaceae; genus Desulfosarcina; species Desulfosarcina sp. The sequence goes on from NZ_JBUOIV010000038.1 coordinate 39,761, forward strand.
TTGGATTCGCGGTCCTCCACCAGTTCCATGGCCAGCATCGGACCTTTGCCGCGCACATCACCGATGATCGCATAGCGCTCCTGCATGGCGGTAAAGCGTGCCCGCAGGGTATCACCCAACAAGACCGCCCGGTCCATCAGGCCGTCTTCGAGCAGGATCTCCATGACCGCCAGAGCGGCCCGGCAGGATACCGGGTTGCCTCCATACGTCCCCCCCAGACCGCCCACATGGGATGCGTTCATCAGGTCGGCGCGGCCGATCACCGCGGACAGGGGCATGCCGCCGGCAAAGCTCTTGGCCATGGTGATGATATCGGGGGTCACGCCCCAATGATCGATGGCGAAGAACGTGCCGGTCCGGCCGGCACCGCTTTGCACCTCGTCGGCGATCAGGAGAATGCCGTGCTTTTCGCAAATGGACTTCAATTTGGCAAAATACTCGGGCGGCGGGGTGACGAATCCACCTTCTCCCTGGATGGGCTCGGCGATTACGGCGGCAGTCTGCTCGGCGGCCACGTGGCTGACGAAGAATTCCTCCAGATAGTCGGCACAGGCCGTATTGCAGGTCGGGTGAGTGAGGCCGAAAGGACACCGGTAGCAATACGCGTATGGCATCCGATAGACTTCCGGTGCGTATGGCCCGTATCCGAACTTGTATGGCTTGACCTTGCTGGTCAGGGTCATGGCCAGCAGGGTACGCCCGTGGAAGGCGTTTTCGAAGCAAATAATGGCCGGCCGTTTGGTGGCATACCGGGCGATCTTGACGGCGTTTTCCACCGCTTCGGCGCCACTGTTGGCAAATAGGGTCATTTTGGCGGCATCGCCGGGTGCCAACCCGTTGAGGCGTTCGGCCAATTCCACGTAAGGCTCGTACATGGCTACGTGAAAACAGGTGTGGATGAACTTGGCCGCCTGGTCCTGGATGGCTGCCACCACCTTGGGATGGCAGTGCCCCACATTGTTCACCCCGATGCCGCCGGCAAAATCGATCAGTTCACGGCCGTCGACATCCACCATGACCGCCCCGCGGGCTTCCCTGATAAATGCGGGGGTGGTGTTGAAGGGCCCCTGGGGGACATGCTGGTTGCGTTTTTCCAGTAATTCGTGATTGCGGGCTGGCATATGGGTCACTCCTTTGTTGATGATGAATAAGAAACGTGAACGGCGTTGTTCATGGTGTATATCGTCCATTGAAACGATGACCCGATAACAAAGCAATTGCCGTACCATCGCCTTTAGCCGGGTTTTGCCACACGCCCGGATACCCGCCTGCGAACCGTTTGAAATGCACTCAGGCGGGTATCGACATCATTGGCCGGCAGTGCCCGGCCGGTTGATCGATCGCTGGCCGGGATGCGCCCATCAACCGGCAGCCCAAAAAATGCAGTATTGCATAATCGATCCTTTTGTGGTTATGCCTGATGCATGAAATCCCGCGATCGAAAGATGAGCCCGCCATCGTCCCAATTGAGCACCCTGCTGTTCACGCGCCGGGGCGACGACCGGGTCGCCCGCAACTGGCGACTGTTTTCCAAAGCCCTGCTCAACGCGTCCGGCAACGCCATTTTCGTATTGGATCCGTTGGGTACGGTGGTCATCTCCAACCACCGGGTGCAAAAGACCCTGGGGCTGTTTCCCGGCAGCCTGCTGCCCAACACGCTGCCGGATTTATGGCCGCATGCCAGCCAGGTGCTTCAAGATCGGCGCGATCGGCGCGGATTGTCATTCCAGGCCGGTGAGATTTCCTACCTGGCGCGCCTGGCGCCGATGATTTACAAAGAGGCCATCATCGGCGTGTTGTGCGTGCTCGAAGACCGCACCGAACTGGAGAAAACCACCCGCCGGATGCTTTCCTACCAGGAACTGAGCCAGGAACTGGACGCCATCATCTCGTCGAGCGACGACGGCCTGTTCATCTGCGACGGCGACGGCACCATCCTGCGCATCAATGCCGCCTCCGAACGGCTCAACATGCTGCGCGCCACGGATGTCATCGGCCGCAAAATCATTGAGCTGGTCGATGAAGGGTTTATCGACACCTCGGTCACCCTCAAGGTGATGCAAAGCCGCAAGCGCGAAAACATACTGCAGCATACGCGCTCGGGACGAAAATTGATGCTGACCGGAAACCCGGTCTTCAATCCGGCCGGTGAGCTGATACGGGTGGTGGTCAACGAGCGCGACATCACCGAAATCGATGCCCTGCGGGAAGAACTCGAAGCGCAGCTGGCCAAAAATGACCAGATCCAGCGCCGGATGCAGGAGATGCAGATCGCCGAACTGGAATCGGGGCAGATTGTTGCCCGAAGCGCCAATCTGATCCAGGCCCTGCGCCAGGCGCGCAAGGTCAGCCAGGTGGACTCCACCGTCCTGATTGTAGGGGAATCGGGAACCGGCAAAGGGGTGGTTGCCAACCTGATCCACCGCTACTCGGCCAGGGCTGAAAAGCCCATGATCCATATCAATTGCGGCGCCATCCCCGAGAGCCTGGTGGAAAGCGAACTGTTCGGCTATGAAAAAGGCGCCTTTACGGGTGCGGCGCAAAAGGGAAAACCGGGTTATTTTGAACTGGCCGACGGGGGGATCCTTTTTCTGGACGAAATCGCGGAACTGCCCATTGCATCGCAGGTCAAACTGCTGCGCTTCCTGGAAGACGGACAGGTGGCGCGGGTCGGCGGCACCACCGCCAAAAGGCTGAATGTCCGCATCGTCTGCGCCACCCATCGGGATCTTGGAAAAATGGTTGAACTGGGGCAATTTCGCCTGGATCTGTTTTATCGACTCAACGTCGTGCCCATATCGATCCCCTCCCTTCGCGAACGCGAGGCCTGTAAGCTCCCCCTGATCCTGCACTATCTCAGTCATTTCAACGCCAAATTAAAGGGTGCGACCCCCCCGCGGCTCAGTCGCCGGGCCATGGATGCGCTGCTGGCCTATCAATATCCGGGCAACGTGCGCGAGTTGATGAACATTTGCGAGCGGCTGGTGGTCATGTCGGAATCCCAGCGAATCGATTTCGACGATCTGCCTACGGCGGTGACCGCTCAGGCCCCCCCCCAGGTCACCTGCGGGATCGATATGATGGAAAACGGCGAGACCCTGCCGCAGATGATGGCCGCCGTGGAACAGCGCATTCTGGACCAGGCCCTCGAGAAATACGGCACCCAGGCCCGGGCGGCCGAAGCCCTCGGCATCAATCAATCCACGATCGCCAGGAAATTGCAGCGCTGCCGGTCTCGGTAAGGCCCTTCCCCGACGTCGCCGCCCGCCCCGGCAATTACGGGAACCGCCTTTATGCGAAATTGCATTAATTTATGCCGTTTGTCATTTTTGAGGCCCCCAAACGTTCACGGCAACCGTCCGTCCGCGCGCCAGGCCCGGTGATGGGGGCGACGAATCTGGACGAATGCATTTTTGGTATACAAATTGCGAAGATACTGCCTGGGGACCGCTGCAGACCGGCAGGCGGTCGCCTGGATCGGGAGCAAACGGGGCATGAGGAAAAACAAGAGCGCGGCACTCAGAAAACCGGATATCCTCGAGAGCTATTATCGGGTGCTTATCCAGGAGGGACTCGAAGGTACGTCCATCAGCAAGATAGCCAACCGGATAGGCATTCATCCGAGCCTGATCATCCACTACTTCAAGAACAAAGAAAACATGAAGCTCGAGCTCGTCGACCTGCTGATCGAAAAATATCAGTCCCCGGCAATGATCGACTTCGACCACATAGTGGATGACCACGAACACTTCAATGCAATCATCGACGTGCTGTTTTCGTTCAAGTGGAATCGAACCGTGGATCCGGGCGTGCATTTCGGTTTTTATTACCTGAGCTTGAGAAACGAACAGATCTTGTCGCGCTTCCGGGTCATGTTCAAATGGCTGCGGGACTACCTGTGTGAAAAGCTGATCTATTTCAATGACAAGGGCATCATCAGGGTCAAGGATGCGACCAAGGCTGCCGACTATATTGTCACCCTGATGGAAGGGCTGGAGTTTCACTCCCAGTTTTTAGCCGACGGCAAGCACTTCGATGATTTTGCGCAAACGGCCCGTAACGTCCTGGTCAGCGCCTTGAAAAACGGCGAATTTTAAAGCATCGCCGGCGTTGCACACGGTTTCTTGCATCAGTCGGTTTATCGTCTCTCGCACCATGCAGGAATCGCAGGTGCGGCCCTGTCCAACCCGGACCGACCCGCGCAGCAGGAAGCAAGCATGCGAAACGCAGACGTAGACGATAAAATTAAACGAACGTTCAATTAATAGTTTTCGAACGACCGGTCACCCATCCGGTCACCGAACGCCGACCGTTTCGGCGGTCGAACCATTTTAACGAAGGAGCATCGAATGCGAGATTACGACGAGCATTTCAAAAGCGACTACCAGGGAAGAGACATTCAGTCGGCCTATGCCGAGGCGCGCAAGATGGTCGATACCATCCTGACCCCGCTGGACCAGACACCCCTCGAGGTCCGGCAGGAGATCGCCAGGAAAACGGTGCGCAATTTCCGGGACCACATCAACAAGGGCTTTTTGGAATACCGCAAGTCGGTCACCGAGTCCGGCAATTTTGCCTATACGGAGTGGACCGGCCAGGGGTCGGTGCTGGTGGATGCCCTGGGGCGCGAGTTTCTGGACATCCTGGGCGGGTTCGGCCTTTACTCGTACGGCATCCGGCACCCCAAAATCGTTGCCGCGGTCAAAGCCCAGCTGGACCGTTCGCCCCAGTACAGCCAGGAGCTCCTGGATCCGCTCAGGGCCGAACTGGGCCATGTGCTGGCCCTGCTGACACCGGGAAAGATTCAATACGGCTTCTTCGCCAACTCCGGCACCGAGGCGGTGGAAGGGGCCATGAAGCTGGCCAAGCTGTATACCGGGAAAAAGGGCTTTATCGCCATGCTCAAGGGATTTCACGGCAAGACCCTGGGCAGTTTGTCGCTCATCGGCAAAAAAGTCTTCCGCAAACCCCTGCTGCCGCTGCTGGACGGGGTACAGCATGTGCCCTTCGGGGATGCCGATGCCGTGGAGCGCATGCTGGCGGCGGCCAAGGCCGTCGGCCAGGACATTGCCGCCGTGGTGATCGAACCGGTCCAGGGCGAGGCCGGCGCCATCGTGCCGCCGGACGACTTTTTGCCCCGTGTGCGCGAGGTCTGCAACCATTACGGCGTGCTGCTGATCGCCGACGAGGTTCAGACCGGTTTTGGCCGCACCGGAGAGATTTTCGGCGTCGATCACTGGGATGTGACCCCGGACATCATGTGTTTCGGCAAAGCCCTGGGGGGCGGCGTCGTGCCCATGAGCGCCTTTTTCTCCACGCCTGAAATCTGGTCGTGCATGGAACCCAACCCCTTCATGCACACCACCACCACCGGCGGCAACCCGCTGGCCTGTGCCTCGGCCCTGGCGGCCATCACCGTGCTCATCGAGGAGGATCTGGCCGGACAGGCCAAGACCAAAGGCGAATACGTCCTCAAACAGCTTGGCGTGCTCAAGGCGCGCTATCCCGGCGTACTGGCCAAGGCGCGGGGCTTGGGGCTGTTGCTGGGCATGGAGTTTCCGACGGACGGCATCGGCTACAAGGTGGCCTCGGGTCTCTTCTCCCGCGGTGTATTGACCGCCGGGACGCTCACCAACGCCAAGAACATCCGTTTCGAACCGGCCCTGAACATCCCCCAGGAAACATTGGACGAAGTCCTCACCCGCCTGGAGGATGTGTTCAAATCCATCGATCTGCCCCAGCGCAAAAAGGTCAGCAACCTGTATGCCGGCCACATGCTGCATGTGGACCTTTCCGCCGGCAAGGTGACCGCCGAACCGTTGAAGGACGAATGGGCCAGAAAATATATCGGCGGCTGGGGGCTGGGCGCCAAATACTACACCGAATCCGTCGACCCCACGGTCGATCCTCTGTCCCCCGACAACACCGTCGTCGTCATGACCGGCCCCATGGCAGGGACATTGGCCCCCACCGGGTCCCGGACCTGCGTGGTGTCCAAATCGCCCCACACCGGAACGATCTTCGAATCCAACATCGGCGGTGCATTCGGGCCCGAACTCAAATTCGCCGGTTATGACGGCATCGTCATCAGCGGCAAAGCCGACCGGCCGGTATGGCTGCGGATTGAAGACGACGAAATCACCATCGAGGAGGCCAATTCACTGTGGGGCAGGGGCATCTTTGAAACCGAGCGGACATTGGAAGAGGAAATGGGACCCGGCATGAAGAGCCTTTCCATCGGGCCGGCCGGCGAGAACGGGATCCCCTTCGCCTGCGTCGGTTCGGAGTCCTACCGGCAGATGGGCCGGGGCGGCGTCGGCACCCTCTTCGGTGCCAAGAACCTCAAGGCCATCGCCGTCAGGGGCACCGGGGGCATCCAGGTGGCCGAAATCGGCGAATTCTGGGGCAAGGTATCCGAGCACCTGGAGGGCAACCTGATGACCATTGAAAACCAATGGGCCAAGGAACAGGGCACGCCCATGCTGGTGGACGTGACCAACGAAATGGGCATTCACCCCACGCGCAACTTCACCCAGGGTGTCAACCCCCAGCGCCGGCGGCTGGATGCCGACGCCGTGGCGGATATCCGTATCGGTGACCGGGCCTGCGCCACCTGTCCGCTGGGATGCGGCAACTTCACATCGGTCAACGGCGTCCAGGTCGAAGGCCCCGAATACGAGACCCTCTGCCTGGGCGGATCCAATTGCGACATCAACGACATGGAACAGGTCATGCGATTCAACCGCGCGTGTGACGACCTGGGACTGGACACCATGTCCACCGGCAACGTGATCGGCCTGGCCATGGCCCTGACCGAATCGGGAGCCGCCGATCTGGGTCTGACCTTCGGTGACGCCGCCGCCTATCTGCAGGTCCTGGATGAGATTGCCAACCAATCCACCCAGCGAGGCCGCGATCTGGCCCTGGGCGCCGCCCGGCTGGCGGACAAGTATGGCCAGCCCGACCAGGCGGCCCATTCCAAGGGACTGGAAATGCCGGCCTATGACCCGCGCGGCAATTACGGCATGGGCCTGGCCTATGCCACCAGCGAACGGGGTGCCTGCCATTTGCGGGCGTTTCCCCTGTTCGCCGACGACCCCTTCAAGCTGAAAGACCTGGCCAACGATGTCGTGGCCATGCAGAACGTCAACGGGGCCAAATGGTCCATGTGTTTCTGCGACTTCTGGGGATCGGTGGATACGACGATCATGGCCGAACTGCTGACGGCCGGTTTAGGGCGCCAGGTGTCCGCCACGGACCTGGCCAGAGCCGGTGAACGGGTCTGGAACCTGGTGCGCATGTTCAACCTGGCAGCGGGATTTACCGCTGCCGATGACACCCTTTCCGAAAAACTGACCAAACGGGCCCTTGAAAACGGGCCCCACGAAGGAAGGACCCTCAGCCCCGAAACCCTGGAAGAGCTCAAGGGGTTCTATTATCGCCAACGGGGGTGGGATAAAGCCGGACGGCCGAAAGCGGCAAAACTGCGCGAATTGGGGCTGGCCGATCTGATTGAACAGGCTCGATCCGAAGCATGAACCGCGATAGCGAACGCATTCCCCGCGGCTTGCCGCGGGGAGACTTCAAATCAGCCGGGGCCGTCGATAAACCAAGCGGCGGATCACCGGCATCATGGAGGAACCAATGGAAAAACACCTGATGGCCATTCCCAATCGATGTACCGGCTGCAACCGATGCGTGTATGCCTGCTCAGCGGTCAAGGAGGGAATGTTCATGCCGTCCAAGGCGAGGATTCACGTCAACAATATGGCCCACGAGGGCTACTCGGTGCCCAGTGTCTGTTTTCAATGCCCCAAGGCGTCGTGCCTGGAGGCCTGCCCCACCGGCGCCATATTGCGGAGCGAGCGCGGCGTGGTGGTGGTGGATGCCAAGAAATGCGACAGTTGCGGCGACTGCGTTTCCGCCTGCCCCTACGGCATGATCGAGCAGTACGCCTCCGGCATCGCCTACAAATGCGACCTGTGCGGCGGCGCGCCGGCCTGCGTGGCCGAGTGCCACTACGGGGCCCTGGTTTTCAAGGAAGCCGACAAGATTTCCCTGGGCTGCCGCAAGGACCAGATGAAGCAGCGCAGCAAAACGGGTGAGCCGGAAGAAAAGCGCCGGGCCCTGGCCCTTGAAGTGCTGAAAGGCGCCGTACGCGTGCCCCGCACTGCCGGTTATCTGGGCTGATGACCGGTGGTGGTCACCTGAAGCAACGATGGCGGTCGCCTGCCGGCATGAATGGCTGATGCGATTTGACTGTTTTCTAACTACATACAGGAGGTCGGCATGGATGGTTCGTACCAATATGGCAACTGGGTTCTGATCGGGCTGGGCATCTACATGGTTCTCATGCTGTTTATCGGCTGGTATGCGTCCAAAAAGATCTCCACCACCACCGATTATGTCGTCGCCGGCCGCCGGTTGGGCATCTTCTTTTGCACGGGGACGCTCTTTGCCACCTGGTTCGGATCCGGCACCTGCATGGGAGGCGCCGGAAACGCCTACATCTTCGGCAACCAGGGCGTGATCTTCGACCCCTGGGGGGCCGCCGTATGCCTGCTGCTGACCGGCTTCTTCTTTGCCCGCCTGATGCGCCGCGGCCGCTACATCACCCTGGTTGACCTGTTCGAACTGCGCTACGGAAAAAGCATGGGACTGTTTTCCACCGCGTCCCTGAGCATTGCCGAAATGGGATGGGTCGGCGCCCAGTTGGTGGCCTTCGGCACCATCATCAACTATTTCAGCGGCATTCCGCTGTGGACCGGAATCACCATCTCCACCTTCATCCTGGTGGTCTACACCTACCTGGGCGGCATGTGGGCCGTCACCCTCACCGATGTCTTCCAGATGATCATCCTCATGGTGGGCATGATCATCATGCTCTACGTCGCCATACCCCTGGCCGGCGGCTGGGAAGCCATCTTCTCCAACGAGCCCACCAACATGATGGGCATCAACCAATGGTCCTTTATCCCCACACCGGAAGCGGCGGCCAACCCGGAGATGGAGAACGCCGGTTTCATGTACTACACCGGCTATGTCGGCTGGTTCTACTGGCTGGCCGCCTGGCTGGCCATCGGTTTCGGCAGCATCCCGGCCCAGGACCTCATGCAGCGGGTGCTGTCGGCCAAGGATGAGAAGACCGCCTCCTATTCCAGCTATCTGGCCGGCCTGCTCTACGTCACCGTCGGCATGATGCCCGTGATCATCGGCATGATCTATTTTAAGGTCAACCCGGATCTGAGCATCGACGACGCCCTGAACAAGATCCTGCTGCTCATGGCTGTGGAGCACTTAAGCCCCTTCTTTGCCGTCCTTTTCGTCAGCGCCCTGGTGGCGGCCCTGATGAGTTCGTCGGACAGCGCCATCCTGGCGGCCTCGTCGATCATCGGCTACAACGGCTACAAGTATTTCAATCCCGGTGCAGACGAGCACCAGACGCTGAAGATGACCAAGATCATGGTTCCCATCGTCACCTTCGTATCGCTGATGCTGGCCCTGTACTTCCAGGTGATCTACAACCTGATGGTGATTGCCTGGTCCCTGTTGCTGGTGAGCCTCTTCGTGCCCTACGCGGCGGCCTATTTCTGGAAAAAAGCCAACAACTACGGCGCCATCGCGTCTTTCTGGGGCGGCCTGGCCGTCTGGATCACCGCCTACTTCATTTACCTGCCCATGACCAAGGCAGCCAATACGGACCTGGGCCTGAATGGTGCCGAGACCGGCATCTATTTTGACTGGGCCATGTGGGATTCGCTTTACATCAGCTCCGTCTGGGCCCTCGTCGGATCCCTTGCCTTCATGGTGGTGGTTTCCCTGGCCACACAAAAAGCGGATGCCCCCAAACCGCTGGTGGACATCGACGGCAACCCCATGCCCGTGGTTAAATGGATGGGGTGGTTTAAAAAAGGGGAGACGGATGTCCCGGTCAATGTTACGGTATCGGTGACCGATCGCTGACAGGCAATCGTTGTTAAGCCTTTGGGTGCGGCCGGGCGACCCGCCGATCGACTGGGTTTCCCGTCCGCCTCCCTAATTGAATACAACTTTTAAATCAGTCCGTTAAACGAATCCATGATGTTCCGAACATTCGACAGCACACCGCAGGCGGACGGCTTCCGCATGCCCGCCGAGTTTGAACCCCACATGGGCTGCTGGATGCTGTGGCCCGAGCGGGGGGACACCTGGCGCCTGGGCGCCAAACCCGCCCAGGCCGCCTTCATCGACGTGGCCGAGGCCATCTCCGCCTTCGAGCCGGTGACGGCCGGCGCCAGCCACGGCCAGTGGGAAAATGCCCGAAGCGCGCTGCCGGAATCCGTCCGCGTGGTGGAAATCTCTTCCGACGACGCCTGGATGCGCGATGTGGGCCCGACCGTCGTGGTGGACGGCCGCGGGAATCTCCGTGGCGTCGACTGGCGGTTCAACGCCTGGGGAGGGCTGGACGGCGGCCTCTACTTCCCCTGGGACCGCGACAGCCGGGTGGCCGCCAAAGTTCTCGAGATCGAACGGGCCGGCCGCTACCGGGCGCCCCTGGTCATGGAGGGCGGCTCCTTTCACGTGGACGGCCAGGGCACCCTGATCACCACGCGGGAATGCCTGCTCAACCGCAACCGCAACCCCCACCTGGACCGGGAACAGATCGAGGCCTCGTTGATGGCCTACCTGAATGTGCAAAAGGTGGTCTGGCTGGACAAAGGCGTCTACATGGACGAGACCGACGGCCATGTGGACAACCTGTGCTGTTTCGTCAAGCCCGGGGAAGTGCTGCTCACCTGGACCGAGGACCGCGGCGATCCCCAGTACGACATTTCCAGGCAGGCCCTGGAAATACTGTCCACCGAGACGGACGCGCGCGGACGGCCGCTGGTGGTCCACAAGATCCATCAACCCGATCCGATGGTCGTCTCCGCAGCGGAATGCCAGGGACTGGATGCCAGCGAGACGGCCAAACCCCGCAGGGCCGGCGACCGCCTGGCCGCCTCTTACGTCAATTTCTACATCGCCAACGGCGGCATCGTCATGCCGCTGTTCGACGACGCCCATGACCGGGCGGCCATGGACCTGCTCGCCAGGCTCTTTCCGGATCGCAAGGTCGTCGGCGTCCGGAGCCGGGAGATCCTTTTGGGCGGCGGCAACATCCACTGCATCACCCAGCAGATCCCGATGGGTGAACGCAGGGTCCGGTAAATCGCAGCCATTTATCCGCCTCGGGCGGATCGGATTTTTTGCAGAATCGCCAAAGATAGAGGAAACCATGGCCATCATCAAGGTGGCGGCAACCCAGATGCCGTGCACATCCAACGTTAAAGAAAACCTTTCGGCCGCAGAGAAGCTGGTGCGAGCCGCAGCCGGCCAGGGTGCCAAAATCGTCCTGCTCCAGGAGCTTTTCGAGAACCTGTACTTTTGCCAGGTGGAGAAACCCGATTTTTTCTCCCTGGCCACCCCTCTCGAAAAGAACCCGGCGGTCAACCGCTTCTCGGCAGTCGCGGCAGAGCTGCAGGTCGTGCTGCCGGTCAGTTTTTTCGAGAAAAAGGGCCAGGCCTTCTTCAACAGCCTGGCGGTGATCGATGCCGACGGCAGCGTACTGGGAGTCTACCGCAAAACCCACATCCCCGACGGCCCGGGATATGAAGAGAAATACTACTTCAGCCCGGGCGACACCGGATTCAGGGTCTGGAAAACCCGCTACGCCGCCATCGGCGTGGGCATCTGCTGGGACCAGTGGTTTCCCGAAGCGGCCAGATCCATGGCCCTGATGGGCGCCGAGATGCTACTCTACCCCACGGCCATCGGGTCCGAACCCCTGAGCCCGTCCTACGACAGCCAGCCCCACTGGCAGACCTGCATGCAGGGCCATGCCGCCGCCAACCTCATGCCGGTTGTCGCCTCGAACCGCATCGGCAGTGAAACCATCGACGGATCCACCCTCACCTTCTACGGATCATCCTTCATCACGGACAACAAGGGCGCGCTGCTGGCCCAAGCCGACCGCCAGTCTCCGGGCGTCGTTACGGCCGAACTGGACCTGACGGCCTGTGCGGCCGAGCGCGCGGCGTGGGGGCTGTTCCGCGACAGGCGCCCCGAGGCCTATAAAAGGCTGCTGACCCTGGATGGAGATCCGTCGTCATGAAGCCATCACCTGCGACGCATGGCTGACGGCATTGGCCAATCAACTGTTTCTCTGGGGTTCCGGAAAGGTCGTGCAAGGTAGATTCTGACGGGAACCGGCGTTGGCCGTCGGCAAAAACGGTGCTCGGTCCGAAAAGACCGTTGCCCCGCATCATGTACCTATTTTACGCCACGATTGGCGGATACTTTTTATTTAGCGGGAGGAAAACCACATGTCTGACATTCTTCAGCTGGTAAAGGACAAGGACCCGGGGCAGCGGGAGTTTCACCAGGCGGTCATGGAGGTGATGGCCTCGATCAAGCCGGTGATGGACCGCAACCCCGAGTACCGGGCCGCCAAGATTTTAGAGCGCCTGGTGGAGCCCGAGCGGGTGATCCTGTTCCGGGTGCCCTGGGTGGACGACCAGGGCGAGGTGCAGG